>NZ_DSDD01000402.1:0-4841 GCF_011048875.1 Rhodovulum sp. | reverse complement strand
CAAGGTGATCGCGCCCTGGCGGGAATGGGACCTGACCAGCCGCACGAAACTGATCGACTTCGCCGAGAAGAACCAGATTCCGATCGCCAGGGACAAGCGCGGCGAGGCGCCGTTCTCGGTCGACGCGAACCTGTTGCACACCTCCTCCGAGGGCAAGGTGCTTGAGGATCCGGCCGTCGAGGCGCCCGACTACGTCTATCAGCGCACCGTCGATCCGGAAAAGGCACCCGATACGCCGGAATATGTCGAGCTGAGCTTCGAGCGCGGCGATGCGGTGGCAATCAACGGCGAGGCGCTGTCGCCCGCCGCCCTGCTGACCCGGCTGAACGAGATCGGTGGACGGCATGGTGTCGGCCGACTGGATCTGGTCGAGGGCCGCTTCGTCGGGATGAAGTCGCGCGGCATCTACGAAACCCCCGGTGGCACGATCCTGCTGGAAGCGCACCGGGGGATCGAGCAGATCACGCTGGACCGCGGCGCGGCGCATCTGAAGGACGAGCTGATGCCGCGCTATGCGGAACTCATCTACAACGGGTTCTGGTTCAGTCCCGAGCGCGAGATGCTGCAGGCGCTTATCGACAAGTCGCAGGAGCATGTCACCGGCACCGTGCGGCTGAAGCTCTACAAGGGCTCGGTGCGGACTGTGGGCCGCTGGTCGGAGCATTCGCTGTATTCGGAAAGCCATGTCACCTTCGAGGACGACGCGGGCGCCTATGACCAGAAGGACGCACAGGGCTTCATCAAGCTGAACGCGCTGCGGCTGCGGCTGATCGCGATGCGCAAGCGGCGGCTGGGCGGCTAGGGCGAGGCGGCGGGCGAAAGCCCGCGGATCGAGTGCGCGAAGGGTTTCGGCTTGCTGCGCAAGCCGACCCGCCGGGGGCGCTGCCCCCGGACCCCCGGGATATTTTCGGCCAGAAGAAGGAGGGGGGCGGAGTGCGCCCGGGTCATCCGTGCCCTCCGCACGCATGGTCACGGGCTTGTGGCTTCCGGGATGGCCTGAACCGGGCTTATCCTTTTGCCTGGAAGGAGTCCGGGAAAGATGCGCATGCGTGACATTCTCAAGCCGCTGGTGCTGGCGGCAGCAATCGTTCTGGGCCTGACCGTCAGGCATCCGGGGGCGGAGGCGGGCGAGATGCAGACCGCGATCGTGGCGGGGGGTTGTTTCTGGTGCGTCGAGGCGGATTTCGAACGGGTCGCGGGGGTGGCGGAGGTCGTGTCGGGCTATACCGGCGGGACGGTGGCGAACCCGACCTATCGGCAGGTCACCGCGGGCGGCACCGGGCATTACGAGGCGGTCCGCATCGTCTATGACCCGCAGGTGATCGGCTATGAGCAGATCCTGTCGCTGTTCTTCCGCTCGGTCGATCCGACCGATGCGGGGGGCCAGTTCTGTGATCGGGGCGAGAGCTATCGGACGGCGGTTTTCGTCTCCGACCCGGTGGAAAGGCGGGTTGCCGAGGCTGCCAAGGCCGAGGCGCAGGCTGCATTGGGGCAAGCGGTGGTGACGCCGATCCTGGAAGCCGCGCCCTTCTATCCGGCCGAGGAGTATCATCAGGATTATTACCGCAAGCGGGACATCGTGATCACCCGCTTCGGCCCGAAATCCAAGGCCGAGGCCTACAAGCTCTATCGCGAGGCCTGCGGGCGCGACGCGCGGGTTCGCGCGCTTTGGGGCGATGCCGCGCCCTTTGCCGGATCCTAGGCGCGGGCGAGGAAGGCCTCGACCTCTGCGCGTGGTGGCATGGCGTCGGCGGTGCCCGGGCGGGTGACCTGGATTGCGGCGGCGGCGCTGGCATAGCGCAGCGCCTCAGGGCGGGGCAGACCGCGATCCAGCGCCGCGACGAGCGAACCGATGAAACAGTCGCCCGCCCCCGTGGTATCGACCGGGGTCACCGGGAAAGCGGGCATCGAGAGTGTCTGGCCGTGGAACCGCCAGACCGCGCCGCGTGGGCCATCGGTGACGATGATCTCTGACCCGTCGATCCTCCGGCCCGGTGCGGCGCGCATCTGGGCGTCCTCGACCGCGTTGAGCACCAGAAGCGACAGATGCGGCAGGACAGCGCCCAGCGCCGCCAGATCGAAGGGCGCAGCGGAATAGACCACGCGCAACCCTGAAGCCGTGGCCAGAGCGGCCGCCTCGGCCTGGTGCGAGGTTTCGTTCTGGAGGAGAAGCGTGTCGCCCCGCCCCGCCCCCGCCAGCGCGTCGGCGATCCGGCCAGTATCCTGCCGCATGTTCGCACCGGGCAGGATCACGATGGCATTCTCGCCATCGGGTGCGACATTGATGATCGCATGGCCCGTTGGCGCGTCGCAGATCGCGATGTGATCGGTCTCGACCCCGAAGCGCGCCAGCCGCTGCACCGCCCAGTCGCCATCCGCGCCGACCGCGCCGATATGGACCACCCGCGCGCCCGCAAGGGCCGCCGCGACCGACTGGTTCGCGCCCTTACCGCCCAGCCCGCGCGTCAGGCCGTTGGCGGCAAGGGTTTCGCCCGGCGCGGGCAGATGCGGGACCGTGTAGACATGGTCCGCATTGATCGAGCCCAGGCAGTAGACCGTCATCAGCCGACCTCGCAGGCGGCCAGAAGCGCCATGTTCAGGATGTCGTTCACCGTCGAGACGGTGCCGCAGATCTGGATCGGCTTGTCGACGCCCGCAAGGATCGGCCCGATCACCGTGGCCCCCGCCATCTCCTGCATCAGCTTGACCGAGATCGAGGCCGAGTGGCGGGCCGGCATCACGAGGATGTTGGCCGGCCCCGTCAGTCGGCAGAACGGATATCGGGCCATTGCCACCGGGTTCAGGGCGACATCGACGGTCATTTCGCCATCATACTCGAAATCGACGCCGCGCCGGTCCAGCACCTGGGGCGCCATGTGCATCTTGGTCGCGCGCTCGGACACCGGATAGCCGAAGGTCGAGAACGACAGGAAGGCGACACGGGGCTCCAGACCCAGGCTGCGCGCAACGCCCGCCGCCCGCTCGGCGATTTTGGCCAGATCCTCGGGCTCGGGCCATTCATGCACCAGCGTGTCGGCGATGAAGACGATCTTGCCCTTGTTCAGCAGCGCGGTCACGCCGACCGCCCCGTCCTGTGCCCTTGCGTCGAAGACGTGGTTGATGAGTTCCAGCACATGGGCCGATTTCCGTGTTGCGCCCGTCACCAGCGCGTCGCCATGGCCATGCGCCAGCATCAGCGCCGAGAACACATGCCGGTCGCGCGTCGCCAGCCGGTGGATATCGTGGGTGTCGAAGCCCTTGCGCTGCAGCCGCTGGTAAAGGAAGGCGCGATAGGACTCGAGGTGGCGCGTATTGGCGGCATTGACCACCTCGAGCTCGCGACAGGCGTCGCCCAGCCCGGCCTGTTCCAGCTTTTCCTTGACGTCATGTTCGCGGCCCACGACCAGCGCCTTGCCATAGCCCGACCGTTGATAGGCGACCGCGGCGCGCAGCACGCGCTCATCGTCGCCCTCGGCAAAGATCATCCGGGCCTGCGCCGCCTTGGCCCGCGCGGCGATCCCCGACAGGACCGACGCGGTCGGGTCCATCCGCGCCTTGAGGTTGTGGCGGTAGGCGTCCATGTCGACGATCGGGCGCCGCGCCGCGCCCGTGTCCATGCCCGCGCGGGCGACGGCGGGCGGGATCGTGTAGATCAGCCGCGGATCGAACGGCGTCGGGATGATATAGTCGCGCCCGAAGCTCAGCTTCTTGCCATAGGCCATGGCGACCTCGTCGGGCACGTCCTCGCGGGCAAGCTCGGCAAGCGCCTCGGCGCAGGCGATCTTCATCTCGTCATTGATGGCGCGGGCATGGATGTCCAGCGCGCCGCGGAAGAGATAGGGAAAGCCCAGGACGTTGTTCACCTGGTTGGGGTAGTCGGACCGCCCGGTGGCCACGATCGCATCGGGCCGGATCGCACGCGCCTCTTCGGGCGTGATCTCGGGATCGGGGTTGGCCATGGCGAAGATGACGGGGTTGTCCGCCATCGAGATCAGCATTTCGGGCGTCACCGCACCCTTGACGCTGACGCCAAGGAAGACGTCGGCGCCCACCATCGCCTGTTCCAGCGTGCGGGCGTCCGTGTTCGCCGCATGGGCCGATTTCCACTGGTTCATGCCCTCGGTGCGGCCCTGCCAGATCACGCCCTTGGTATCGCAGGCGATGCAGTTGTCATGCTTCGCCCCCATCGCCTTGATCAGTTCCAGGCAAGCGATGCCCGCGGCCCCCGCCCCGTTCAGGACGATCCGGCAGTCCTCGATCTTCTTGCCGGTCAGGTGCAGCGCGTTGATCAGCCCCGCCGCACAGATCACCGCCGTTCCGTGCTGGTCGTCGTGGAAAACGGGAATGTCTATCTCTTCCTTGAGCCGCTGCTCGATGATGAAACATTCCGGTGCCTTGATATCCTCGAGATTGATGCCCCCGAAGGTCGGCGCCATCAACTTGATGGCGCGGATGAGCTCATCGGGATCCTCGCTGTCGAGTTCGATGTCGATGGCGTTCACGTCGGCGAACCGCTTGAACAGCACCGACTTGCCCTCCATCACCGGCTTGGCGGCCAGCGCGCCCAGATTGCCCATGCCAAGGATCGCCGTGCCGTTCGAGATCACCGCCACCATGTTGCCCTTGGTGGTGTAGTCATAGGCGGTTCCGGGTGCGTCCGCGATCGTCTGCACGGGCACCGCGACGCCGGGAGAATAGGCCAGGCTCAGATCCCGCTGCGTGGTCATGGGCTTGGTGGCCACGATCTCGTATTTCCCCGGAACGGGCTCGATATGGTAGCTCAGCGCCTCTTCGGGGGTGACGCGGTTGTTGTTGCTCAAAGGGCAGTTCCTTCACGACTT
>NZ_DSDD01000499.1:0-4857 GCF_011048875.1 Rhodovulum sp. | reverse complement strand
CCTACCTGTGGCAGCGCGGACCGGGCTGGAAACCCACCCTGCCCTCGGCGCAACCGGGCGATTTCACCATGGCCGACCTGCGGCGGCTGGTGGACGACATCAACCCCATCGGGGACGGCTGAGCGGCCCGCGCCCGGATCGGCCCCGGGCGCAAGGGCATGCCGTTCCTGGTCGGAGGGCAGCGCCCGCCTTTGGGGGGGGGCGGGTGCTGCCCGACGGCGCGGATCAGCCTGCGGGCAGCAGATTGGGCACGAGGGTCACGATCCCGGGGAAGGCCCAGAGGATCCCCAGGCCCACCACCTGGATGATGACGAACGGAATGACGCCGCGATAGATATGCATCGTCGTGACCTCCCTGGGCGCCACGCCGCGCAGGTAGAACAGCGCAAAGCCGAAGGGCGGCGTCAGGAACGAGGTCTGAAGGTTCACCGCGATCATGATCGTGACCCAGGCCGGATCGAAGCTGCCGCCATAGATCACCGGGCCGACGATCGGCACGACGATGTAGATGATTTCAAGGAAATCCAGCACGAAGCCCAGCACGAAAAGCACCAGCATGACGATCAGGAAGACCTTGAACTCGTCATCGAAGCTGCGCAGGAATTGCTGGATATAGTGCTCGCCCCCGAACGAGATCACGACAAGGTTCAGAAGCTGCGAACCGATCAGGATGGCGAACACCATCGAGGTGACCTTGGCGGTCTCGCGCACCACCGGCGACAGCACCCCCGAACGGAACAGCACCCAGCAGGCGTAAAGGATGCCGAACATCGCGAAGTGATAGGCGCCCTGCGCGACGAAGAAAGCGACCCAGTCCTCGAAGGGCACGTTCGAGCGGCTGACACGCAGATCGAAGTTCACGCCGACGAGGATCATGATGAAGATGGCGAAGGACGCCCAGAGGATCAGGCGGCCCGAACGGTTCTCCTCGCGCAGCTTGCGATAGGCGGCCAGCATCAGCGCCCCGCCCGCCCCCAGCGCGGCGGCAGGTGTCGGGTTGGTGATGCCGCCCAGGATCGAACCCAGCACCGCCACGATCAGCACCAGCGGCGGAAAGACCACGCGCAACAGATCCGACTGCGCCAGCAGGCCGACCGCGTGGCGCAGCCCGTAAAGCGCGATGCCGAAGGGCAGCGCCAGCAACAGGAACATCGCCCCCGGCGAGGTGACGGGCGAGATCAGCACCGCATCGACCGCCAGCGCAAGCACCAGCCCCCCCGCCCCGATCAGCAGCGGGCGGAGATCGGCCCCGGGCACCACCCCGCGCGCCGTGGTCAGCAGAAGGCCCAGAAGCACCACGACCACCATCAGCGACGAAGACACAGGTGCGGCGGCGGCGATCCGCGCCTCAAGGGCGGCGGCGCGTTCCTCGGGGCTCACCCGATGAGCCTGCACCTCGCCGCCAGCGGCCTCGATGGCGCGTTGCTGTTCGACCGCGCGATCCCATTTTTCCTGCCCATGCAGCGCGATCATCGACGCCTTGCACTGATCCGAGACATTGGTGCGCAGCACCGCGCCCTCGGTCCGTTCGGAAAAGCCGCTGACCGTGACATCCTGGCTGCCCACGATGCCCACCGCGCCCAGCAGGAAGGCGCCCCCGATCAGCCCTAGCGGCGCGGCCAGGAACCACCGAAATTTATCGCCGCGCGACTTGGCCGGACCCGAGGCCGCTGCGAAGGACACCGGCGGCGCCTTGGAGGGGTAGAGCAGCGCGAAACCGAAGGCATAGGCGGCATAAAGCGCCGCCAGCAGGATGCCCGGCAGGATCGCCGCCTGGAACAGCGTGCCGACCGAAACCACCGCCGCCTTGCCCAGATAGGTCAGCGCATCGGGGCAACCCGCCATCTGCGCCCGGCTTTCCTGCGAGGTCGCGTAAAGATCGCCCGCCAGCGTGCCCAGCAGCACGATCACGATCGAGGGCGGGATGATCTGGCCCAGCGTCCCGCTGGCCGCGATGACCCCGGTGGCCAGTTCCGGCGAATAGCGGTTGCGCAGCATCGTCGGCAGCGACAGCAGGCCCATCGTCACCACCGTCGCCCCCACGATGCCCGTGGAGGCGGCAAGGAAGGCGCCGACCACCACCACCGCGACCGCCAGCCCGCCCGGCAGCGGGCCGAAGACCCACGCCATCGTCGTAAGCAGGTCATTGGCGATCTTCGAGCGTTCCAGCGTGATGCCCATCATCACGAACATCAGCACCGCCAGCAGCGTCTCGATCGACTGACCGGCCAGAACGCGCTCGTTGATGCGGTTGACGATGAAGCTGACATTGCGATCCATCGCCACTTCCCAGCCTTGCGGGAAAAGCGCCGTCTCATAGCGTGGCAGATCGGGATATCGGAAGACCGATATATCGTTGGGATGGATCCCCTGCGCGGTCAGCGCCGAATAGGCCGCGCTGCCGGTATCGACCGCCTGGTGGATCAACAGCCCCGCGCTGTCCAGCGCGGCCACGATCCCGAACGAGACGACCGCCGCCCCCCCGATGGCGAAGGCCACCGGAAAGCCCGACAGGATCCCCGCGAACAGGCAGAGAAAGACGATGATCAGGCCGATCTCGATACCGTCAAGTCCGAACGACATGCGCCCGCCCTGCCCCCCTAATGCGTGGCTTCACGGGCGTCTTCGCCCGAACCCAGACTGTCCCTGTCAAGGTATTTGCCCGCGCTCTCCTCGCCTTCGAGATACTCGAGCAGGGCCCGGTAGAAGACCGCGATGGCCTGAAGGAACACCAGCCCCGCAAAGGCCACCAGCAGCACCTTGAACAGGAAATAGCCGTTGAAGCCGTTGGGCGAGAACCCGATGGTCTCGACATTCCAGCGCAGCGCCTGCGCCTTCGTCAGAAGCCGGTCCAGCGATTCCGAGGCCGAGGGCTTGGGCGTGATGAGGTGGCGCCAGAGGAAATACCACGAGTAAAGCCAGACCAGCACCGCCATCGGCATCATGAAGACCAGCGCGCCCGCCATGTCGATCAGCCTCTTGGTGCGGTGGCTGACATGGGCATAGACGAGATCGACCCGGACATGGCCGGACTGCACGAAGGTATAGCTGATGCACAGGCAGACGATCATCGCGTTGTAAAGCTTCAACTCCTCGGACCACCAGCTGAGATCCTTTGAGAACGCATAGCCCAGCGGGCCAAGGCTGATCTCGGAGACGCGAAAGATGCGTTGCAGGAACACGGTCATGATCTGTTGCAGCACCATCAACAGCCCCGCCCAGGCAAAGAACCGGCCGATGGTGTTGGCGAAACCCTCCAGGGCGCGCACCGACCCCCACATGATCGCCCGCCGCCACAGCCCCAGACCGGTCAATACGAGGAACGCGGCAAGCACGACGAAGAAAAGCTCGGTCGAGGCGCCGTAATAGACCACGCGCATGATCGCCTGCGGATTCGACCAGTCGAGCCACAGGCCCGGATGGGCGATCGCATAGCCGAGATTATAGAAGGCAAGGGCGAGGTTCTTGATGAACCACAGCACCCAGCCCCCAAGCGCGCCCAGCACGCCGACCGATCCGGACCCGTCCATCTGCGCCCCCTGTTGCCCAGCCGTCGCGGATCGGCCCCCGGTCGGGGCGGATGCGAAAGGGCTGGCGCGGCGCCCCCGCTGCGAACGGGGGCGCCAGCCGGATTTCGGATCAGAGCCCCATCACGCGGTTGCGCTGGGCCGCGAACTCGGCCTCGGACCGGCCATTCCAGGCAGCCGAACTGGTCATCGAGGCCATGTAGCTGTCATGGCATTTCTTGTAGAGCGGATCGCCCATCGGTTCGGCGATCACCTCGAGCGAGGCGGCGCCGAAGGCATCCCAGACGCTGTCGGGGAATTCGAGGAGCTGCACGCCCGCGGCCTGCAACCGGGTCAGCGCGGCGGCATTGTTCGCCATGAACTGGGACATCGACCAGATGTTGCACGCGCCCGCCGCCTGTTCGATCGCGGCCCGGTGCGCCGGGGCCAGATCCTCGAACACCTCGAGATTGACCGTCAGGTTCAGGTTCGGGCCGGGCTCGTGGAAGCCGGCGGTATAATAGGTCTTGGTGATCTCCTGGAAACCGGCCTTCTCGTCGGCCCATGGCCCGATCCATTCGGTCCCGTCGATCGCCCCCGAGGCCAGCGCCTGATACACTTCGGAGCCAGGCAGGTTCTGCACGCTCGCGCCCAGCTTGCCCAGCACCTGGCCGCCCTGGCCGGGCATGCGGAACTTCAAGCCCTGGAAATCCTCGGGACCGTTGATCTCCTTGCGGAACCAGCCACCGGCCTGCGGGCCGGTATTGCCCGCCGAGAACGCCTTGAGCCCGAAGATGCTGTACAGTTCGTCCGCCAGTTCGCGGCCACCGCCATGGTGGAGCCAGTTGTTGTATTCCTGGAAGGTCATCCCGAACGGCACCTGGCTGAAGAACGAGAGCGCCGGGTGCTGGCCGAGGAAGTAGTAATCGACACCGTGATACATGTCGGCCTGACCGGCCGAGACGGCGTCGAACACCTCGAAGGCGCCGACCAGTTCGCCCGCAGCCTTGAGGTCCACGCTCAGCTGGCCATCGGTGATCGCGGTGATCGCGTCGGCACAGTATTGCGCGGCGTCATGCACCCCCGCAAGGCCGCGGCCCCAGGTGGTGACCAGCGTCAGCGTCCGCCGGCCCTGCGCATAGGCGGGCGCGGCCAGCGTCCCGGCGGCGGCCGCGGCCGTACCGCCCAGCGCGGAGGTCCTCAGAAAAGAACGGCGATCCATCAGTAATACTCCCGGTTGGCGCCCGCCGCTTGAGCGGGCGGATCGTTCGCGTGGACGAAATCTATCGACAGCCTTGCCTCAGATAAATAGCCGCGAACGCCCGGGCGGGTTTTTTTTACGGCGTCGAAT
>NZ_DSDD01000016.1:0-4887 GCF_011048875.1 Rhodovulum sp. | reverse complement strand
GTCGCCTACGCGCTGTTCAACCTCGAGGAACGCGGACGGCTTTTCATCGGCGCGCAGGAGCCCGTCTATGAGGGCATGATCATCGGCGAGCACAGCCGCGACAACGACCTGGAAGTGAACCCGCTGAAAGGCAAAAAGCTGACCAACATCCGCGCCTCCGGCACGGACGAGGCGGTGCGGCTGACCACGCCGGTCAGGATGAGCCTGGAAGAAGCCATCGCCTATATCGACGATGACGAGCTGGTGGAGGTGACCCCCAGCGCGATCCGTCTGCGCAAGCGCTTCCTCGATCCACACGAACGCAAGCGCCAGTCCCGCGCGGCGGGCTGAATTACGGCCCCTTGCGGGGCCGCGCGCCTTCGGCGCGTGGGTATTTGGACCAAGAAGAAACAAGGCGCTGCGCCCCATTCAAGGGTGCGGCGCCTTGATTCATAGGCGTGAGTCAGTCGGTGGTTTCGACGACCAGAAATTCCCGTTCCGAGGCACTGCGGGCATGGTCCAGCACGGTCTGGTATTCGGGGCTGTTGTAGCAGGCAACCGCCGCCTCGAGGCTGGGAAAGCGCGCCACGACATTGCGCGGGCGCTCGCGGCCTTCGAGCTGCACGAAACGGCCACCGCGCGCGAGGAAGGTGCCGCCATGCGCGGCGATGGCGGGACCGGCCAGTTCGGCGTACTTGCCATGGGCGTCGGGGTCCGTGACGGTGACATGCGCGATCCAGAGTGCCCCCATCGCTCAACCCTCCAGCAGGGTTTCGGCGGCGCGGATCGCGGCCTGGGCATTGGCGATGTCGCGTGCGCCGCCCTGCGCCATGTCGGCCCGCCCGCCGCCGCCCTTGCCGCCCAGTTCGGCCACCGCCGCCTTGACCAGATCGACGGCCGAGACGCGGGCGGTCAGATCGCCCGTCACGCCCGCGGCGACTGCAGCCTTGCCCTCGGCCTCGGCGATCAGGAGGATCGCGCCCGAGCCGAGCCGGGCCTTGTGCTCGTCGATCAGCGGCGGCAGGTCCTTGCCCGAGACACCCGTCAGTACCTGGGCGAGGAAGGGCACGCCGCCCACCTGACGCGCCTCGGGCGCCGCACCGGGACCGGCCAGCGCCAGTTCACGACGCAGGGTCGCCACCTCGTTTTCCAGCGCGCGGCGCTCGTCCACCAGCGCCTTGACACGGGCGGCCAGTTCGGCGGGCTGGGCGCGCAGGATCTCGGCCACCTCGGACAGGCGGGCCTGCTGGGCGATCAGATGCTCGAGCGCGCCCTGCCCGGTCAGCGCCTCGATCCGGCGCACACCGGCCGAGGAGGCGCTGTCGCCCAGCACCACGCACAGCCCGATATCGCCGGTGCGTTCGACATGGGTGCCGCCGCACAGTTCCAGCGACCAGGCATTGCCGTCCTGCCCCTTGCCGGTGGGCGCGCGGCCCATCGAGACCACGCGCACCTCGTCGCCGTATTTCTCGCCGAACAGCGCCTGCGCGCCGATGGCGCGGGCATCGTCCGGTGTCATGATCCGGGTTTCCACGGGGCTGTTCTGCCGGATGAAGGCGTTGACCTCGCTCTCGACAGCGGCCAGTTCCGCGCGGCTCATCGCCTTTGAATGCGAGAAGTCGAAGCGCAGCCGGTCGGGCGCGTTCAGCGAGCCCTTTTGCGCGACATGATCGCCCAGCGTCTGGCGCAGCGCCTCGTGCAGCAGGTGCGTGGCCGAGTGATTGGCCCGGATCGCCGAACGGCGGGCGTGATCGACGCGCAATTCCAGCGGGTCGCCGACCGACAGCCCCCCCTTGGTGGGCGTCACCTTGTGGGCGAACAGTCCGCCGGGCATCTTCTGGGTGTCATGGATCACGCCCGAGGCATCGGGTTTCAGCCATGTGCCGCTATCGCCCACCTGCCCGCCGGATTCGGCATAGAACGGGGTCTGGTTGACCACCAGCCAGCCGGTCGCGCCTTCGGACAGCGAGGCCACCTCGGCGCCTTTCACAACCAGCGCCAGCACCTGCCCTTCGGCCACCTCGGTATCGTAGCCCAGGAATTCGGTCGGGGCGACGCGCTCGGCGATCTCGTACCAGATGGTCGCCTCCTTCGCCTCGCCCGAACCGGCCCAGCTGGTGCGCGCCTTGGCCTTCTGCGCGGCCATGGCCGCGTCGAAGCCCGCGACATCGACCTCGCGCCCCATCTCGCGCAGCGCGTCCTGCGTCAGGTCGAGCGGGAAGCCATAGGTGTCGTAAAGCCTGAACGCCGCCTCGCCGGGCAGTGCCGCGCCTTCGGGCAGGCGGGCCAGTTCGTCGTCCAGCAGGCGAAGGCCGCGGTCGAGCGTCTGCTTGAAGCGGGTTTCCTCCAGCTTCAGCGTCTCCTCGATCAGCGCCTGAGCGCGGCGCAGTTCGGGATAGGCCGCGCCCATCTGGGTCACCAGCGCCCCCACCAGCCGGTGCATCACCGGATCCTGCGCGCCCAGCAGATGCGCGTGCCGCATCGCGCGGCGCATGATCCTGCGCAGCACATAGCCGCGCCCGTCATTGCTGGGCGTCACCCCGTCCGCGATCAGGAACGAGGTCGAGCGCAGATGGTCCGCGATCACCCGATGGTGGACATTGCGCGGCCCGTCCGGCTCGGACGAGGTCGCATGCGCCGATGCCTCGATCAGCGCGCGCATCAGGTCGGTGTCGTAATTGTCGTGCTTGCCCTGCAACAGCGCGCCGATCCGCTCCAGCCCCATGCCGGTGTCGATCGACTGCATGTCCAGGGCGCGCATGCTGCCATCCTCGAACTGCGCGTTCTGCATGAAGACGAGGTTCCAGATCTCGATGAAACGGTCGCCATCCTCGTCCTTGCTGCCCGGCGGGCCGCCCCAGATCGAGGGGCCATGGTCAAAGAAGATCTCCGTGCAGGGGCCGCAGGGGCCGGTAGGACCCATCATCCAGAAATTGTCGTTGGTGGAGATGCGGATGATCCGCTCGTCGGGCAGGCCCGCGACCTTCTTCCAGATCGCGGCAGCCTCGTCGTCGGTGTGATAGACGGTAACCAGAAGACGATCCTTTGGAATGTCGAAATCGCGGGTCAGCAGCTCCCAGGCATAGGGGATCGCGTCTTCCTTGAAATAGTCGCCGAAACTGAAATTCCCCAGCATTTCGAAGAAGGTATGATGCCGGGCGGTATAGCCGACATTGTCCAGATCGTTGTGCTTGCCGCCCGCGCGCACGCATTTCTGAGAGGTGGTGGCGCGGGTGTAGTCGCGCTTCTCGACCCCGGTGAACAGGTTCTTGAACTGCACCATGCCGGAATTGGTGAACATCAGCGTGGGGTCGTTGCGCGGCACAAGGGGCGAGCTGTCGACCACCTCGTGGCCGTTCTTCTGGAAATAGCTCAGAAAGGTCGAACGGATGTCGTTCAGGCTGGGCATGTCGGTCGCGCCTCGGGGTCTCGGAATTTCCGATCCGATGTATCGCCGCGCGCGGGGGCTGTCCATGGCCAAGGCGGCGCTGCGCCCGGCTGCCCCCTCAGCCCGCGGTGGCGCGCAGCAGCCGCTTGCGCGCGGCCGGGATCGCGCGGATCTCGAGCCCGGTAAAGACATGCAGCGTGTTCAGGTCGCGGTCGACGACCGCATGGTCGGACACCCAGCCGCCCATCACCAGATAGCTGCGCAGAAGCGGCGGCATTGCCAGCATGGCGCGCCTGGCATCCGGCTTGCGGCGGCGCAACCGCTGGGCAAAGCGGAAGACATTCGGCGCCTTGACCCGCGGCAGCCAGCGCGGGGGGGCAAGATGGCGCTCGGTCAGCAGCGCGAAGGCATCCATATGCGCCGCGGCCTCGGTGCCCTTGAAGGACGAACAGCCGAACAGCATCTCGACGCCGGTCTCGTCGACAAAGCGCGTCATCGCCCCCCAGGCCACGCGCAGGATATCCGGATCGCGCCAGTCGGGATGGATGCAGAAGCGCCCCATCTCGACCATCGGGCCGTCGAACTCGGCCAGCGCCGACAATTCATAATATTGCGCCGAATAGCTTTGCCCGATCTCGGCCCCGCCCTTGAGCGGCATGAGCCGGAAACAGCAGACCAGTTCACCGCTGCGCGCCTCCTCGACCAGCACATGGCGGCACAGCGCGTCGAAGGCATCGGCATCCAGCCCATCGGGGGCGTCGGGCGTGGCGCGGAAGGTCAGGTAGCGCAGACGCTGCGCGGCCTCGATATCGTCCGGGGTCCGGGCGAAGCGGGCGGCGTATCGTCCCCTGCGAAGTGACAGCATCGTGACCGCTCCCGCGGACTGGCGGACGGCGAGCGTCCGACTACCTATGTTCACGACGGCGTTAGCACAGAATTTGTGACAACTGAAGGACAGGGCGCACGAGGCAATATGACCCAGAAGATCACCAGAACCGATGCCGAATGGCGCGCGCAATTGTCGGACCTTGCCTACAAGGTGACCCGCAGGCACGGCACCGAGCGGCCCTTTACCCATGACGATTTCCCGAAACGGTCGGGCAGTTTCCGCTGCATCTGTTGCGGCGCGGTCCTGTTCGATGCCGAAGACAAGTTCGACAGCGGCACGGGCTGGCCCAGCTTCACCCGCCCCGCGGATCAGGACGCGGTGGGGGAGACCACCGATCGCAGCTTTTTCATGACCCGGACCGAGGTGCATTGCGCCCGCTGCGACGCCCATCTGGGCCATGTCTTTCCCGACGGGCCCGCGCCCACGGGACTACGCTACTGCATCAACGGGGTTGCGCTGAATTTCGAGGAAAAGGGCTGAACCGCCCCGTCTTCGGGGGCAGGGTGGCTAGCGCGGTCCGATAACATCCTCGGCGCGGAAATTGCCAAGGTTGCGGAACAGCTGGCCGAGGAAGCTGATGCCCTTGACATTCGATTCGGTCACCCGCCGATTGAGCGCGATCACCCGACCC
>NZ_DSDD01000076.1:0-4913 GCF_011048875.1 Rhodovulum sp. | reverse complement strand
CTGCAGAACGGTCCATCACGACCCAGCCCATTACGATCCAACCGCCGCCGCTGCCCGGCATATTTAAGGTGCCGGGCAGCGGCTCCCTTCTAACCCGGGAGCCTGTGATCGTCGTAAGACAAGGCCCACCAGCGTGAGCGCCGCGAACAGCGCCAGCACGCCTTGGGCGTAGTTGAAGATGCCCGATGCCTTGAAGATCAGCACGAAGCCCAGCGCCACCAGCGCATAGAGCACGCCGGCCATCAGGCCGTTGATCATCACCTCGACGGCATAGAGAAACTGATCCGGCATCAGCAGGGCTCCTTTCGGCAGGGCGCGAGTGTCAGGCGCTCAGTCATGGGACACCCCCAGATAGGCGTCGATCACTTCCTTGTTGTTGCGCACCTCGGCGGGCGGGCCATCACCGATCTTCTTGCCGTAATCCATCACCACGACCCGGTCGGACAGGTCCATGACCACGCCCATGTCATGCTCGATCAGCACGATGGTGGCGCCGAATTCGTCGTTCACGTCGAGGATGAAGCGGGACATATCCTCCTTCTCCTCGACATTCATGCCCGCCATCGGCTCGTCCAGCAGCAGCAGCCGCGGTTCGGCCGCCAGCGCGCGGCCCAGTTCGACCCGCTTTTGCAGACCGTAAGGCAGCCGTCCCACCGGCGTCTTGCGGATATGCTGGATCTCCAGGAAGTCGATGATCTTCTCGACCGCCGCGCGATGCTCGGTTTCCTCGCGCTCGGCCTTGCCCATCCAGAGTGCCTGCGAGAACAGGCCCGTCCGCATCCGCGTGATCCGGCCGGTCATGATGTTGTCCAGCGTCGACATGCCCGAGAACAGCGCGATGTTCTGGAACGTCCGCGCGATGCCCTGCTGCGCCACCTTGTAGGGGCGCATCTTCGGACGTGGCTTGCCCTCGAACCAGACCTCACCCTCGGTGGGCGTGTAGAAGCCCGAGATGACGTTCAGCATCGAGGACTTCCCCGCGCCGTTCGGACCGATGATCGCACGGATCTCACCCTCGCGGATGTCGAAGCTTATATCCTTGATCGCCACCACGCCGCCAAAGCGCAGCGTGATGTTCTTCAGTTCCATCACCACGCCGCGGATGGTGCGGCCGTCCTCGGTGACATAGGGTTCCGCGCTGGCCATGGTCATGCAGCCACCTGCCCCGCCTGCGCTCGGCCGATCACCTTGGCATCGCGGATTTGCAGGGTCGCCTTGATGCTGCCCTTGCGGCCGTCTTCATAGGTCACTTCGGTCTCGGTGTAGATGCTGTCCGATCCGTCGTAGAGCGCGGTCACGAGGTCGTCGAACTTCTCGGCGATGATGTTGCGGCGCACCTTGCGGGTGCGGGTCAGTTCGCCGTCGTCGGCATCCAGTTCCTTGTGCAGGATCAGGAAGCGGTGGATCTGGCAGCCCGACAGCATCGGATCCTCGGCCACGGACCGGTTCACCTCCTCGACATGGGCCTGGATCGTGTCCAGAACGCGCGGGTGGCTGGCCAGTTCCTGGTAGCTGGCATAGGCAATGTTGTTGCGCTCGGCCCAGTTGCCGACAGCCGTGAGGTCGATATTGATGAAGGCCGTGCACATCTCGCGGCCAGCGCCAAAGACTACGGCCTCGAGGATGTCGGGATAGAATTTCAGCTTGTTCTCGACATATTTGGGCGCAAAGAGCCGCCCGTCGGCCATCTTGCCCACATCCTTGGCCCGGTCGATGATCCGCAGATGCCCGGTGCCCTCCTCGAAGAATCCCGCGTCACCGGTGGCGACCCAGCCCTCGGGATCCTTGGTGGAGGCCGTGCTTTCGGCGTTCTTGTAGTATTCGACGAAGGTGCCCGGGCTGCGATAGAACACCTCGCCATTCTCGGCGATCTTCAACTCGACGCCGGGCGATGGCACGCCCACCGTATCCGAGCGCACCTCGCCATCGGGCTGCTGGGTGATGAAGACCGACGCCTCGGTCTGGCCGTAGAGCTGCTTGAGGTTGATCCCCAGAGAGCGGTAGAAATCGAAAATCTCGGGGCCGATCGCCTCGCCCGCCGTATAGGCGACGCGGATGCGAGAAAGGCCAAGCGTGTTCTTGAGCGGCCCGTAGACCAGTACATCGCCCGTGCGATAGTTGAAATAATCCCGCAGCGGCTGGGGATAGAGGTTCAGAAGCGGCCCCCGCGCCTTGAAGTATTTCCGCGCCTCGATGGGGTGGCGCAGCCGCACGAAGAAGCCGCGCACCGCGTTCTCGACGATGGTCTCGACGGCGAAGCCGATCCCCATCGCATAGCGAAAGGCCCAGCGCACCCGGCGGCGCAGCGTCGGTTTCGACTGCTTGTTGCGATAGCGCGGCATCCCGTAGGTCTCGCCGGTGGTCTTGGCGAACTCCATGAAATGCTTGAATATCGCATGTTTCAGATCGCCCGCATCCTCCATCCGGATCATGACATTGGTCAGCATCGTCTCGAAGATGCGCGGCGGCGCAAAGAAATAGGTCGGCCCGATCTCGCGCAGGTCGGTCATCATCGTCTCGGGGCTTTCGGGGCAGTTCACGCAGAAGCCCGCGACCATCGCCTGCCCGATGGAAAAGATGAAATCGCCCACCCAAGCCATCGGCAGATAGGCCAGAACTTCTTCGTCCTGGCCCAGATTGTCGAAGGCCACCGACGCCTTGGCGGTTTCGATGATGTTGCGGTTCGACAGCACCACGCCCTTGGGCTTGCCGGTCGTGCCCGAGGTGTAGAGCATCACGCAGGTCGACTCCCAGGTCAGCTCGGCGATCCGCGCCTCAAGCTCGGGCTCCAGCCGGATGCGGGCCGCGCGGCCCTCTGCCTCGATATCGGCCAGCCAGTTCAGTTGCCTGTGGTCGTATTTGCGCATGCCCCGCTTGTCGTTGTAAAGGACATGCTCGATATGGTGGATGCGGTCCTGGACCTCGATGACCTTGTCGACCTGTTCCTGGTCGCCGCAGATCACGAACCGCGCGCCGCAATGGTCCAGCACATAGGCCATCTCTTCGGCCACGGCGTCCTGATAAAGCGGCACCGGGATCGCGCCGCACATTTGCGCGGCCACCATCGACCAGTAATGCGCGGGGCGGTTGCGGCCAATGATCGCCACATGCTCGCCCCGCTCGATGCCAAGCGCAAGCAGGCCCAGCGCGAGGGCCCGGATCTCGTCATTGGCCTCCGCCCAGGTCCAGCACTGCCAGATGCCGAATTCCTTCTCGCGATAGGCGGGCTTGCCGCCATAAAGCCGCACGTTCCTGGCCAGCAAGGCCGGAACGGAACAGAGCTCGTCCACAGACGCGCCATGTGGTGCCCAATTGTCCCCTCCCCTGCGCCTTGAAATCAGGCAACCGCGCGGTGCGCGGGTTCCCAATCCCCCTCGGCGTGGTCATTTTCACGACCCTTGGGACGGCTGATTGCCGCCCGGATGTTCCAGCTTTCCCCGGCCCTACTGGCCGCACCAGCCTCCTCCGCGCCGGGGACCCCCGAAGATCTGCGCAAGGGCCGATGCCGGTCAAGCAAAAGGTTAGATAATTGCGCGGGACACACCGGGCCGCGACAGTTTGCGCAAACCGACCCCATATGGCACCGCCCTGCGGACGCCCAGACGTGCAACCGCCCCGGCCGCGTCATGTTCGGAAATGCCTTGGAGGGAAAGCTCGTCGACCGGCGCGGAGCCAGGACACACCGCTCAGCGGTCGAAGAAATCCTCTTCGAGATCGGTGGGGTTGATCCCAAGCGCGTCCAGACCGGCCTCAAGGTAATCGGCGAACAGCGGCATGTTCACGAGATAATCCTCGGTCGGCGCAGTCGCCTCGGCCTTGGCGGTCTCGATCGCCTCTTCCAGATCCTCGGGGTCGAAGGTCTCGCGCCCGATCCAGGTCAGCGCGACAAGGCTGGCCTTTTCATCCTCGTTCATCGCGCGGATGAAGGCGCGCAACTCGGCCTCGGCCATGCGCTTTTCGCGAGCGTAGAAGATTACCTGCACCACCTTGCGCGGGCTGATCTCGAGCAGGTCGTTGATCACGGGCTGTCTCCTCCGAACTTCCCGCCAGTTTCGCCCGCCATCGCCCAATGCACAAGCCTTGCTCAGCGCTTCGGCGCGAAAATCCGGTAGTAAAGCCCCTCGGGCAGGAACTGGGACAGCCGGAACAGCCAGGAAAACAGAGTGGGAAAGCTGCGCGAGAACCTGTCGGTCATCATGTGATCGACCATGATCCGGGCCGCCGGGTCCGGGTCCATGATGAAGGGCATCGCGAATTCGTTCTTGTCGGTCAGGCGCGTGCGGATGAAGCCCGGATTGACCAGCTGCACCTTGACGCCCGTGCCGCGCAGATCGGCATGCATGCTTTCGGCCAGCGACATCAGCCCCGCCTTGGACGCGCAATAGCCGATCGCACCAGGCAGACCGCGGAAGCCCGACAGGCTGCCAGTCAGCACGATATGCCCGTGCCCGCGGCGGACGAAATGCGGCACGGCCTGTCCCAGCACACGCGCCGCGCCGGTGAAGTTGATGTCGCACATCGCCTCGACCTCGTCGGCGTTCCAGTCCTGTGCAGGCTGCGGCCAGTAGACACCGGCCAGGAACACCATTCCGTCGATCTCGCCGACCTGCGCGAAGGCATCCCTGACCGACTGCGTGTCGCCCACATCCATCGTCACCACCTCTGCCCGGGCGGGCAGCGATGCGGCCAACTCCTCCAGCCGCCCGGCGGTCCGGGCGCTGAGCACAAGCTCGATCCCAAGCGCGCTCAGCCGTTCGGCAAGCGCACGGCCCAGCCCCTCGCTTGCGCCAACGATCCAGTAACGCTTGCCGATCCAATCGCTCATGCTGCACCTTTGGGTCGCATGGTCGCAACGAGTTCGGCAACGGGAATGCCGAATTTCCGGAACTGGCTGCGGTTCATGATCGTGCCGT
>NZ_DSDD01000368.1:0-4937 GCF_011048875.1 Rhodovulum sp. | reverse complement strand
CTTGACCAGATCGGCGATCTGGGCAAGTTGATCGCGCAGAAGCGCCTCGAGCGCCGCGCCCTCGGCGGCGCGCATCGCGGTGAAGTCGTCGATCAGCCTGTCCAGATCGGCCAGAAGCGCGGCCGTCAGCGCCTCGGTCTCGGCCTCGGGCGGCGCCATGTCCGCCACGCCGCGCAATGTCAGGATGTCGGCCGCGCTGGGCGCTGCAAGGCGCAGATTGTGTTCGGCCGCCGTGGCCTCGACCTTCTTTAGCATGACAAGCGCCGCGTTGAGCGCGCGCGCATCGATCATCGCCGTCCCCGCCCCCGTCGCCTCGCGCTGGACCTTCAGCCCCAGCGTCACGCTGCCCCGCGCGATCCGCCCCTGAAGTGCCGCGCGTGCCGCCTGTTCCAGCCCCGGCAGCCAGTCGGGCAGCCGCAGCCGCAGGTCCAGCCCCTTGCCGTTGACGCTGCGCAATTCCCAGGTCCAGCCATGGCCGTGCCCCTGTCCGCCCCGCACCGCGAAGGCGGTCATCGAGTCAGGCATCTTCGTTAACCATTGGTGAAGACTCCCCTCTCACTCGTGGCTTTTTTGTGGCAATCTTTCGCCCATGGGGGCTGATCCGCACTAGCATGTCCCGCGCTGGCCGACAACGGCGGCCAGGGAGGGGCGCTTCGGACAGCCATGATTGGTGTGACCGGGGTAGGAACGAGATGTCCGAGAACGACAAGAGCCCGAGGGCCGCTGTGGTGGCGCTGGCAGGGTATCGTGCGGGGGGCGGCCTGGCCGCGCTGGACGAGATCGGGGCCTATTGGCGTGGGCTGACCGAGAAAAACGGCATCCCGCCGAGCCGGGCCGAACTGGACCCGCGCGGCTTTTCCCGGGCGCTGTCGAACTGCTTCATCGCCGAGGCGATCACGCCGCGCCATCTGCGCCTGCGGCTGACGGGTCAGCACCTGAGCGATGTCATGGGGATGGACATGCGCGGGATGCCGCTCTCTGCCCTGATCATGCCCGATTCCCGCCCCCATCTGGAGCAGGTGATCGCCGAAGGGCTGGCGAACATGGCCGGACCCGCAAGGATCAGCCTGTTCGCGCCGCCCCGTTTCGGCCAGCACGCGCTTTATGGCGGCATCGTGCTTTTGCCGCTGCGCGACGAGGCCGGCGCGCCGCGCCGGATGCTGGGTGCCTTTGCCACGGTCGGCAAGCCCGGCCGCGCGCCGCGCCGCTTCCGCATTCTGGGTGCGGCCAAAACCGATCGTCCGGTTGCCACGACCGGCCGCCCGGCGCTGAGGGTGATCGAGGGCGGGCTGTCGGTCCGGGCCTGATCCCTGCCCTGCCCCGGAAAGGAATACCCAAGGTATAGAAAGCGGTTACCCCGCCTTCTTCATGTGGATCAGACCGCTGCGGCGGCCGCGGCACTGTCATGGCGCGCGGACAGTTCCTCGGCCACGAGGAAGGCAAGCTCCAGCGCCTGAGAGGCATTCAGCCGCGGATCGCAGGCGGTGTGATAGCGCGAGGACAGATCCTCGTCGGTCACCGCGCGCACGCCGCCGGTGCATTCGGTCACGTCCTTGCCGGTCATCTCGACATGCACGCCGCCGGGGATCGTGCCCTCGGCCGCATGGACGGCAAAGAACTCCTGCACCTCGCGCAGCACCGAGTCGAAGGGCCGCGTCTTGAACCCGCTTGCCGACTTGATCGTGTTGCCGTGCATCGGATCGCAGGTCCACACGACCTGCGCCCCCATCTCGCGCACCACCCGGATCAGCCGCGGCAGGTGGTCGCCCACATTGCCCGCCCCGAAGCGCGCGATCAGCATCAGCCGACCGGGGATGTTCTCGGGGTTCAGCTTGTCGATCAGCACCTTCAGATCGTCATCGCTGATGCTCGGCCCGCATTTCAGCCCGATCGGGTTCATCACGCCGCGGCAGAACTCGACATGCGCGCCGTCCACCTGCCGCGTGCGGTCGCCGATCCACAGCATGTGGCCCGACCCCGCGATCCAGTTGCCCGAGGTGGAATCCACCCGGCACAGCGCCTCCTCGTATTCCAGCAGCAGCGCCTCGTGCGAAGTGAAGAAATCCACCACCGAAAGCGCGTTCATCGTGTCGCCGTTCACGCCCGCGGCAGTCATGAAAGCCAGCGTGTCGGCGATCCGGTTCGCCATGTCGCGGTATTTCTCGGCCTCGTCGCTGTCGGTGAAGCCCAGCGTCCAGGCATGCACCCGATGAATGTCGGCGAACCCGCCCTTGGAGAACGCGCGCAACAGGTTCAGCGTGGCCGCGGCCTGGGTATAGGCCTGCAACATGCGCGCCGGATCGGGGATGCGCGCCTCGGGCTTGAAATCGAACCCGTTGATGATGTCGCCGCGATAGGCGGGCAGGTCCACGCCGCCCTGGGTCTCGGTCGGCGCAGAGCGCGGCTTGGCGAATTGCCCCGCCATCCGGCCCACCTTGATGACCGGCAGCTTGGCGCCCCAGGTCAGCACGATGGCCATCTGCAACAGCACCTTGAACGTGTCGCGGATGGAATCGGCGGAAAACTCGGCAAAGCTCTCGGCGCAGTCGCCGCCCTGCAGCAGGAACGCCTCGCCGCGGGCCGCCTGGCCCAGCTTGGCGGTCAGGTTGCGCGCCTCGCCGGCGAAGACCAGAGGCGGATACTTGGCCAACTGCGCCTCGACGGCATGAAGGGCCGCCTGGTCCGGGTAATCGGGCATCTGCACCCGGGGCCGGGACCGCCAGTCGGATTTCTGCCAGGTCGTCATCTCTCTCGCTCCGCAGGTCTGTCGCATTCCGTGGGGCCTTATAGGGGCAAGCGCGCCTTGCCGCCACCGTCAATTCCCCCGGCCCACTTGATCCGCTGGGGCAAACCTGCCTTCGCTGAACCGACAAGAGGCGCGGAGGCAGAGGTGGCGACAGTCGCCCGGGACAGCGCGTTGATCGAGGTGGCGGCAGACGGCAACCGGCCGCAGGACCTCGTCTTCGTGCTGCTCGACCGCTTCACCATGCTCAGTTTCGCCGGAGCGATCGAACCCTTCCGCATCGCCAACCGCATGTCCGGCAAGACGCTCTACCGCTGGCGGCTGGCGGGTGGCGGGTGGCGGACGAGGGCGGCGACTGGGCCACCTGTTCCAACGGCGCGCGGATCGCGCTGGACATGGAACTCGACGCGCTGGGCCGCGACGAGACCGTGCTGGCCTGCGGCGGCATCGACGTGCAGGCGGCCACGACGAAACGACTGGTGGGCTGGCTCAGGCGCGAGGCGCGCCAGGGTCGGGCCATCGCGGGGCTGTGCACGGCGGCCCAAACCCTGGCGGATGGCATGGCGTCAGGTGGCGCCGACGACGTCCGCATCTTCGAGATCACGCGCGACTACACGATGACCGACCGGGCCGAGGCGCCCGCCTATTGCCTGGTCTCGGGCAGGATCCGGTAAAGCGCCCTGTCCGTCACCGACAGGAACCAGATCGCGCCATCGGGGCCTTCACGCAGATCGCGCACCCGGCCGGTCCGGGGCGCCTCCAGCCGTTCCTCGGCGAACCCGGCCGCCGGGTCCAGACGCGACAGGAAACCGGAATTCAGGCTGCCCGAGAACAGATGGCCCCGCCATTCGGACCAGAGCGCGCCGGAACAGATCACAAGCCCCGAGGCCGCGATGAAGGGGTCCCGGTAACGCATTGGCTGTTCCATGCCCGGCTTCGCCATCCCCTCGCCGATCTTCCGGCCGGAATAATGCCGCCCGCAGGAAATCACCGGCCAGCCGTAATTCGTCCCCCTGGCGATCAGGTTCACGTCGTCCCCGCCGCGCGCGCCATGTTCGTTGACCCAACGCCGCCCTTCGAGATCCAGCGCCGCGCCTTGCGGGTTGCGGTGGCCATAAGACCAGATCTCGGGCCGCACGCTCGCCTGCCCCACGAAGGGATTGTCCCCCGGCACCGTGCCGTTGCGGTTCAGCCGCAGCACCGACCCCTCGTGGCGCGTCAGGTCCTGCGGCCTGGCACAGCCGAGAAATATCTCGCAGCTTTCGGCGAAATCGCGCGGGGCGGGACCATCAAATCAAGCAATCCCCCCTGCCCCACGGCCGCCACATCAGGCCGCCCCGCGACCTCGGCCGCCACATCGCCGGAGATGCGCACCAGCCGCCCGGCCCGTTCGGTCACCGGCACGCTGCCATCGGGCAGAAAGCCGATGGCCCAGGGCTCGCCAAGGCCGGTGGCGACGGTCTCGATGCGCAGCGGCCCGGCGGAACTTTCCAGCCCGCGGGCGGGACCGGACAAGGGCAGGAACAGGGCAGCCGCGCCAAGGGCAAGCCCGGCAAGGCGCAGGAACCGTCTGGAAACACTCTGTTGCATGTCCCGAAACCTGGCGCCGGCTGCGTAATGCCAGGCCCGGCTGCGGCGCGGTTTCCCTTCCCTTTTGTCGGACGCGCCACTAGTCTGCCCGGCGGATTTCATTCCACCACGGGAGTTCAACAATGAAAAAACTGCTTCTGGCCAGCGCGACCATGCTGGCCCTTGCCGGGACGGCGACGGCTGACGAGGTCAAGATCGGCATCATCTTCGGCTTCACCGGGCCGCTCGAATCGATCACCCCGGCCATGGCGGGCGGTGCGGAACTGGCGATTGCCGAGATCAACGCCGCCGGAACCTTCATGGACGGCGCGACCGTGACCTCGGTGCGCGGCGACTCGACCTGTGTGGACGCCGCCGCCGCCACCGCCACCGCCGAGCGTCTGGTGACCTCGGACAAGGTGCATGCCATCGTCGGCGCGGATTGCTCGGGCGTGTCGGGCGCGATCCTTCAGAACGTGGCACGGCCCAACGGCATCGTGATG
The DNA here is from genome assembly GCF_011048875.1 of Rhodovulum sp. NCBI lineage: Bacteria > Pseudomonadati > Pseudomonadota > Alphaproteobacteria > Rhodobacterales > Paracoccaceae > Rhodovulum > Rhodovulum sp. Next base: position 122 of record NZ_DSDD01000368.1, on the reverse strand, counting down.
ATCTCGCCCTCCTCGACCTCGCCTGCGCTGTCGAATGCCGAGGATGACGGGCTGTTCTTCCGCACCGCGCCGTCGGATGCGCGCCAGGGCGAGGTGATCGCCGAGGTGCTGCAGGAACGCGG
>NZ_DSDD01000091.1:0-4955 GCF_011048875.1 Rhodovulum sp. | reverse complement strand
GAGATGCGCTGACAGCCTCTGCAGCGCCATCGCTTCCGCCCTGACCGCCTTCACCCCGAAGGAATGTGCGCGCTATCTCCGGCACACAGGATATGCTTCAACTTGATCGGAAACAACTCTAGGACGGCGCGGGGCCGGGGGGCAGGGCGATCCCTAGGTGGGCGACGCGGGACGTTCTATGCTCCCGGCCGTTCTGCGATGCGTGGTCCTGTGCTGCGAAAGAACGCCCACCCGCCGACGCCTGTCGCGCGCGGCGAGCGAAGCCTATGGTCGGTCTGGCGGAAACACGCTATGGCGACCGGAACATTCAAGAGGATCCCATGACCCAGCGCGCGGGTTTCGTTGCCCTGATCGGAGAGCCCAATGCGGGCAAGTCCACGCTTCTGAACCGGATGGTGGGGGCGAAGGTCTCGATCGTGACCCACAAGGTTCAGACCACCCGCGCCCGCATCCGCGGCGTGGCGATCGAGGGCGAGGCGCAGATCGTCTTTGTCGATACGCCGGGTCTGTTCCGGCCGCGCCGCAGGCTGGACCGCGCCATGGTGGCCGCCGCCTGGGGCGGGGCTGCGGATGCCGATATCGTGGTGCTTCTGGTCGAGGCGCATCGCGGCCGAACGGCGGGCGTTGACGCGATAATCGAAACGTTGCGCGAGCGGGTGGCCGAGGGGCGGACAGTCGCGCTGGCCATCAACAAGATCGACCGGGTCAAGGCCGAGGCGCTGCTGGCGCTGTCGGCCGACCTGAACGAAGCCTATCCCTTTGCGCGCAGCTTCATGATCTCGGCCGAGCGGGGGCATGGCGTGGACGATTTGCGCGAATGGCTGGCCGAAACCCTGCCCGAAGGTCCGTGGCTTTACCCCGAGGACCAGATCGCCGATCTGCCGATGCGGATGATCGCGGCCGAGATGACGCGCGAAAAGCTGACGCTGCGGCTGCATCAGGAACTGCCTTACGAGTTGACCGTCGAGACCGAGGCCTGGGAGGATCGCAAGGACGGCTCGACCCGGATCGACCAGATCGTCTATGTCGCCCGCGACGGGCACAAGGGCATCGTGCTGGGCCACAAGGGCGAGACGATCAAATCCGTCAGCCAGGCCGCCCGCGCCGAGATTGCCGAGTTCATCGGCCGCCCGGTGCACCTGTTCCTGACCGTCAAGGTGCGCCCCGGCTGGCTGGACGAGGCAGAGCGTTACTCGGAAATGGGGCTCGATTTCCGCGACGGCGACTGATCCGCGTCCGGCGCCGGTTTGGGGGTGAAGTAATGGCCAAGGATCGCCCAGTAGATCACGAGGCAGACCGCCAGATTGGCCAGCAGCATCAGCACCACCAGCGGAAGGGCGCGCAGGCCCATGGCGAACACCATGATGTCAAGCACGATGGCGGCGGCGATGATCGGTTTCGAGAAGCGCGGCAGGACCAGCATGGGGGGCTTTCGTCTGAGGGCGTGTCGGCGTCAAACTAGCGTGCGTGGCGGCAGGGGCCAGAGGCCAGCATGTCGCCCCGCCTGAGTGCCGAGTTCTGGGTGCATGCCTATCTGGCCCGGCTGCGGCTGGCGGGCATCCCGGCCTTTGTCGTGGCCCATGGCGACGACACGGCAGGCGCGGTTCTGGTCAAGCTGAACACGCTGGACGGCAAGGCGCGGGTGTTTCAGCGGTCCTTCGATCTGTCGAGCGGCGACCGGGTCTGGGTCGTGCTGGCCGAGGGCGACGAACGCGCGGTGGACGCAGCCGTGGCCCGCCAGCGCGGGATTGATCCCGATCTGTGGGTGATCGAGGTCGAGGATCGGGACGGCCGGCATTTGCTGGACGAGCCGGGTTTTTCGTGACGGGCCGCAGGATTTGGGTATTTTTTCCAAGAAGAAGGGGCAAGGGCGCGCGCGGATGATCGAGTGGCAGGACGAGGGCGCGGTGCTGGGGGTGCGGCCCCATGGCGAAAGCGCAGCCATCGTCGAGCTGTTCACCGCCCGGCATGGCCGCCATCTGGGCGTGGTACGCGGCGGCGCGGGGCGGCGGCTGTCGCCCGTGTTGCAGCCCGGCACGCAACTGTCCGTGACCTGGAAGGCGCGGCTTGAGGATCATATCGGCGCCTTCACCGTCGAGCCGGTCCGCAGCCGTGCGGCGCATGTGATGGGGGATGCGCGCGCGCTGGCGGGGCTGAACGCGATCACGGCGCTGTTGTCCTTTGCCCTGCCCGAACGCGCGCCGCATCCCGGGCTTTACGCCCGCTCGGTGACGTTGCTGGACCTGCTTGGCCATGCCGATGCCTGGCCGCTTGCCTATCTGCGCTGGGAACTGGCGCTGCTGGACGAGATGGGTTTCGGGCTGGATCTCACGCGCTGCGCGGTCACGGGTGATCGCGACGATCTGGTTCATGTCTCGCCGAGAACGGGCCGCGCGGTCAGTGCCGCGGGGGCGGGCGACTGGGCGGATCGTCTGCTGCCGTTGCCGCCCTGCCTGTTGGGGCAGGGGCCGGTGCGGGCGCATGAGATTGCCGAAGGCCTGCGCCTGACCGGGCATTTCCTGGAGAAATGGCTGGCGCCCGCGATGGGCGACAAGCCCCTGCCCGGCGCCCGGGCGCGGCTGGTCGGGATGCTGGGCCGGGAGGTTTAGCCCGAAAAGGAAAGGCCCCGGGCTGTGGCCGGGGCCGGTCATTCGGGGCGGCGGGGCGTCAGCCCAGCAGGCGGCGCGCGATCACCTGTGCCTGGATCTCGGCGGCCCCCTCGAAGATGTTCAGGATGCGCGCGTCGCACAGGATGCGGCTGATCGTGTATTCCAGCGCGAAGCCGTTGCCGCCATGGATCTGCAAGCCGTTATCGGCACAGGCCCACGCCACGCGGGCGCCCAGCAGCTTTGCCATCCCGGCCTCGAGGTCGCAGCGCTGGTCGTGGTCCTTTTCCCAGGCCGCGAAATAGGTCAGCTGGCGGGCCACCATGATCTCGACCGCCATCATGGCCAGCTTGTCGGACACCCGCGGGAAGGCGATCAGCGCCTTGCCGAACTGCTTGCGGTCCTGGGCATAGCGCATCGAGACATCCAGCGCCGATTGCGCGACGCCGATGGCGCGGGCGGCGGTCTGGATGCGGGCCGATTCGAAGGTCTGCATCAGCTGCTTGAAGCCCTGCCCCTCGACCCCGCCCAGAAGGTTCTCGCCCTTGACCTTGAAGCGGTCGAAGCCGAGTTCGTATTCCTTCATGCCGCGATAGCCCAGCACCTCGATCTCGCCGCCGGTCATGCCCTCGGTCGGGAAGGGGGCTTCGTCGGTGCCCGGGGTCTTTTCGGCCAGGAACATCGACAAGCCGCGATAGTCGCTGGTCGCCGGGTCGGTGCGCGCGAGCAGCGTCATCACATGGGTACGCGCGGCATGCGTGATCCAGGTCTTGTTGCCGGTGATCTCGTAATCCTCGCCCACCTTGACCGCGCGGGTGCGCAGGGAGCCAAGATCCGAGCCGGTATTGGGTTCGGTAAAGACCGCGGTCGGCAGGATCTCGGCGCTGGCGAGTTTCGGCAGCCAGTGCTGCTTCTGTTCCTCGGTGCCGCCGCACAGGATCAGTTCGGCCGCGATTTCCGAGCGGGTGCCCAGCGAGCCGACGCCTATATATCCGCGCGAGAGTTCCTCGGAGACGACGCACATCGACGCCTTGGCCAGGCCAAGACCGCCGAATTCCTCGGGGATGGTCAGCCCGAATACGCCCAGTTCGGCCATCTCCTCGATGATTTCCATCGGGATCAGCTCGTCCTTGAGGTGCCATTCATGGGCGAAGGGTTCCACCCGGTCGACGGCAAAGCGGCGGAACTGTTCGCGGATCATCTCCAGTTCCTCGTCGAGGCCGGTGGCCCCCACGGTCACATTCGCCGCCTGTTCCTGCATCAGCGCGACCAGCCGCGCGCGGGCGGCGGGGCTGTTGGCGCGCTCGATCAGCGCCGTCACCTCGGGCGTGTGGAAGGCATGGCGATCCTCGGCCGAGACGCCGATATCGCCCAGACGCACGATTTCGCCCTGGCTCATCGGGATGCCGCCGGCGATCTGGGCGAGGTATTCGCCAAAGGCGATCTGAAGGATCAGTTGCTCGACCTCGCCGAACCGGCCCTGCTCGGCCAGCCGCTCGGCCCAGCCCTGCATCTGTTTCAGCGCCTGTTCGTAGGTCGCAAGCCAGGCAAGGCCATGGGCGGCGTGCTGATGCGTCTCGACCAGGCTGCCCGAGATGCGGCCGCCTTCGGTGACGCGGGGCAACAGCGCGGCGCGCGCGGCTTCGGTCACGGCCTCGACCGGGGCCAGTGCGGCGCGGGTCAGCGTCGTCAGATCGGCAAGGATGGCGCTGTCCGACATGGGCATGTCCTGTCCGTCATGGGGCATGAATCGTCTCCTTCAATCGGGCTTGGGGTGACATAGGGCCTTCGCAGGTGCAGCGCAACAAAAATTCAATTTCCATGGTCCTGGTGAAGGATAATGTCTGCCGGGTTTTGCCGCTGCAGCGCCCCGCGATCCACGTTACAGGCCGGACAACAGGCAGGGAAATGCCATGGTCTTCGGTCTAGACCCCCTTCTTTTCGCCGCCGCTTTCGGCGTCGCGCTCTTTGCGGGCTGGTCAAGGGGGCGGTGGGCTTTGCGATGCCGCTGATCCTGATCTCGAGGCTGTCGAGCTTTTTGTCTACCGAGCGGGCGCTGGCGGGGCTGATCCTCTCGACCCTCGTGACGAATGTGGCGCAGGCGTTCCGGCAGGGGGCGCGGCCGGCATGGGTGTCGGTCGTGCAATACCGGCTGCTGATCGGCTGCGTGGTGCTTGCGATCGCGGCCAGCGCGCCCCTGGTCAACGTGATCCCCGGCCGGGCGACGCTTCTGCTGCTGGGCGTGCCGATTGCGGCCTTCACGATCTCGCAGTTGCTTGCCCGGCAGCTGATCCTGCCCGCTCGCCACCGGGCGCGGGCCTTTTGGTTCCACGGCGGGACCGGGATCAG
>NZ_DSDD01000217.1:0-4978 GCF_011048875.1 Rhodovulum sp. | reverse complement strand
TCGTGCTGCGCAGCGCGCTGCCGCAGGATGTGCAGGACAAGATCTACGAGCTGACGGCCAACCTGCATGTGACCGACCCGGACTGCGCCTATGGCGTCGCCGCGGGCGAGACGGCGGGCTTCACCCCGATCGGGCATGACGCCTACGAGACGATCATCGCGGTGCGCCGCTCGCAGATGAACTGACGCACCCGCAAGGGGTCCGGTTGGATGCCGCGTCCGCGCGGCGTCCGGCTCTTTTTTGATGGATCGCCCATGCCCACCGTCCTGCCCGCCTCGGCCCGAACGGTCGAGATCCGCGAGGAATACCTGTCGCTGACCCGCCGCAAGCGGATGTATGGCGGCATCCTTCTGATCGTCTTCCTGGCGATGTTCGTCTCGGGCTTCCGCATTGCCGAGCACCGCAATGCCGCCAGCCTGTCCGAGGGCTTCTCGCGCATCCTCGACTTCCCGCGCGACCTGGTCACCGAGGCATGGCGGAACGCCGCCAACCTGCCCGCCCATGCCGCCCGCGCCTTTCCCGCGCTGGTCGAGACGGTCAACATCGCGCTGGTCTCGACCATCCTGGGCTGCATCCTGGGCACGCTTCTGGCGCTGGCCGGAACGCGGGGGCTGGCGCGCTGGCCGCGGCTGATCCCGCTGGCCCGGCGCAGCGCGGATATGTGCCGCGCGGTGCCCGAGATCGTGATCGCGCTGGTGCTGATCTTCATCCTGGGCGGCGGCCCGGTCCCGGCGATGATCGCCATCGCCATCCATACCGCCGGGGCGCAGGGCAAGCTGTTCTCCGAGGTCAACGAGAACGTGGACATGAAACCGGTCGAGGGGCTGGCCTCGGTCGGCGCGAACTGGTGGCAGCGTATCTGGCTGGGCGTCTTCCCGCAGGTGATGCCCAACTATCTCAGCTATTCTCTGCTGCGCCTCGAGATCAACATCCGCGCCTCGGCCATCCTCGGCTTCGTCGGCGCGGGCGGCATCGGCTACGAGCTGCGCAACGCCATGACCTTCGGCCAGGGCAAGTTCGACCAGGCGGCCGCGATCTTCCTGACGCTGTTCGCCACCATCGTCCTTGTCGACCAGCTGTCCGGCTGGATGCGCAACAGCCTGACCCGGGGGAGGGGCGCGCAATGACCGCAATCGCCGAAGATGCGCGCAAGCAGGCACTCGGCGCAATGCGCCGCAAGCGCGCCATGGCGCTGGCCGCACCGTTGCTGCTCATGGCCTATTTCGCCCGTGTCTTCGTCGCCTTCGACGTCTCGGGGCTGGTGCAGCGCGCCAGGATGGACAATGCCGTGATCCTGTTGTCGGACGCGGTCAGCTACAAGATCCACGCCACCCGCGACAACCGCAGCGACGCGCTGGCGGTCTCGGTCGAGGGCAGCCGCCGCGCCACCTATCCCGAGGATCGCATCCCCGACTGGATCCGGCAGGACGGGGACCGGACCCTGATCGAGCTGACCGACGGGCACAGCGTCACCTATGACGGCCCGCGGATCAGCTATGACCACCCCGATTACGGCCCGATCCGCATCACCATCGGCAATCCGATCCTGCTGGATCTGCCCCAACCCGGCCCGGTGCCGGAATTCATCAACGCCTCGGACGCGCGCGTGGTGGTCACCACCGACGCCGGGCGGCTGACCGTCACCCGCACCCGCACCGACACCTTCCGCTATTTCTGGGGGTGGGAGCTGTTCTTCTTCGACCTGCAAAGCCCCTTCCACGGCATGTCCGCGGGCACGCTGGCCGCGACCGTGGCGGGGGGCGAACGTCTCCATGCCGACCGGCCGAACTGGCGGGCGGTGCTGCACGATTTCCTGAACAATTCGATCTGGCGCCATGGCGATGTCTTCTTCGCGATCGGCGAGACGGCGCTGATGGCCTTCCTAGGCACCTTCGGCGCGGCGGCCATCGCGCTGCCGCTGGCCTTCCTTGCCGCGCAGAACTTCACGCCCTCGCGCTGGCTGCGCTTCGCGGTGCGCCGGGTCTTCGACTTCGTGCGCGGGGTGGATGCGCTGATCTTCACCATCATCCTCAGCCGCGCCTTCGGGCCGGGGCCGATGACCGGGGCGCTGGCGATCCTGATCACCGACTCGGGCGGCTTCGGCAAGCTGATCTCCGAGGCGCTGGAAAACACCGACCAGAAGCAGATCGAGGGCGTGCAATCGACCGGCGCCAATGCGCTGCAACGCTACCGCTTCGGGGTGATCCCGCAGGTGATGCCGGTGCTGCTGAGCCAGCTTCTGTATTTCCTTGAATCCAACACCCGCTCGGCCACCATCATCGGCGCCATTGTCGGCGGCGGCATCGGGCTGATGCTGACCCAGGCGATCCAGACCACCGCCGACTGGGAAAAGGTCACCTATTACATGGTCCTGATCGTGCTGCTGGTGATCGCGATGGACGCGCTGTCGGGCTGGCTGCGGCGCAGGCTTATCAAGGGCGAGTAGACCGACAGATGCCCCGCCTTTCCCCCGAAACACCCCTGATCCATCCCGATTGCGAGATCGGGCGGGGCAGTCGCGTGCTGAACTCGGATTTCGGCGATTACGCCTGTTGCGACCGCTATGCCGACATCGCCAATTGCAGCGTCGGCAAGTTCGCCAATATCGCCGCCTTCACCCGCATCGGGCCGACCGACCACCCCTTCGCAATGCCGCGCAGCATCATTTCCACTATCGCTCGGCCAGCGACCGGGACGACGCGGCGGACGATGCCGAGTTCTTCGCCCATCGCGCCAGCCGCCGCTGGTGAACGCCGACGCGGCGATGTTCGCCATCGGCACATGGGACGCGCTGCACCCGCTGGACCGCTTTGCCATCGGCACCCCCGACTATCCCGACCGCGCCGCCACCCTGATCGTCGAGACCGACCGGCTGACGCCATCCGGCGCCCGGCTGACCGGCCCCGGCATCAAAGGGGCCGCGCATCTGTCGCTGCCCGAAACGGCGCCGTTGCAGGCCAACCATGCCCGCTTTCCGCTGGGCTTCGATACGTTTCTGACCTGCGGCGACCGGCTGGCCGGGCTGCCGCGCAGCACCTGTGTGGAGGCAGCCTGATGTATGTCGCGGTCAAGGGCGGCGAACAGGCCATCGACAACGCTCATGCGTGGCTCGCCGAATCGCGGCGCGGCGATGTCGCGATCCCCGAACTGGGCCTGTCCGTCGCCATCGGCGCGATCACCCTGACCGAATGCGAAACCGTGAACCAGTTCACCGGATCGAAGACCCAGCCCGCGCAATTCACCCGCGGCTACGGCCTTGTCATGGGCCAGTCCGAGCGCAAGGCCATCGCCATGAGCCTTGTGGACCGCGCGCTGCGCTGGCAGGAACCGGGCGAGGAAGACACCGGCGCCCCGGTTCAGGATCAGGAATTCGTCCTGATGCATGCCGACAACATTCAGGCCACCGGCTTTCTGGAACATATCAAGCTGCCCCATTATGTCGATTTCCAGTCCGAACTGGAACTGGTGCGGCGGCTGCGCGCAGGTGCGGCGCAGGAGGCGGCGGAATGACCGCGCGCATCAAGGCCGTCGTCTTCGATATCGGCAATGTGCTGTTGCGCTGGGATCCGCGGCTGGCCTTTTGCCCGCCGCTGACGCCGGACGCGGCCGAGGCATTCCTTGCCCGCACCGATTTCATGGCCCGCAACCTGCGCGCCGATGCCGGGGCGCGCTTTGCCGACCTGGCCGCCGAGATCGCCGACCCGCGGGACCGCGACCTGTTTTCCAGCTATGTCGCGCGCTACGCCCTGACCGTGCCCGCCGCGATCGAGGGGACATGGCAGGTGCTGGACCGGCTGCGCGCCCGCGGTCTGGCGATCCACGCCATCACCAACTGGTCGGCCGAGACATGGCCCACCGGCCTTGCGACGCATCCGCGGCTGGGCACGGCCTTCGGCGTCACCGTGGTCTCGGGGCAAGAAGGCGTCATCAAGCCCGATCCGCGCATCTTCGCGCTGTTTTGCGAGCGGGCGGGCCTGGCGCCCGGCGACTGCCTGTTCATCGACGACAGCCCCGCGAATGTCGCCGGGGCCAAGGCGTTCGGCATCGCGGCGGAACTTTTCACCACGCCCGAGGCATTGGAAACGGCACTGGCCGCACGGGGGCTTCTGTGAACGACTACAATTTCGCCTATCTCGACGAGGCCACCAAGCGCATGATCCGCCGCGCGATCCTCAAGGCGGTCGCGGTGCCGGGCTGCCAGATGCCCTTTACCAGCCGCGAAATGCCCATGCCCTATGGCTGGGGCACCGGCGGGGTGCAGGTGACGGCCGCCTGCCTGACGCCCGAGGACCGGCTGAAGGTGATCGACCAGGGCGCCGATGACACCACCAACGCCATCAGCATCCGCAAGTTCTTTCAACGCACCGCGGGCATTGACGTGACCGAACGCACCCATGAGGCCACGATCATCCAGACCCGCCACCGCATCCCCGAAGCGCCGCTGACCGAGGGGCAGATCCTCGTCTATCAGGTGCCGATCCCCGAATCCCTGCGCTTTCTCGAACCCCGCGAGACCGAAACCCGGCGGATGCACGCGCTGGAGGAATACGGGCTGATGCATGTCAAGCTTTACGAGGACATCGCCCGGAACGGCGAGATCGCGACCGCCCATGCCTATCCGGTCAAGCTGCAGGGGCGCTATGTGATGGACCCCTCGCCGATCCCGAAATTCGACAATCCCAAGCTTTCGGACTGCGCCGCGCTGCAACTTTTCGGGGCCGGCCGCAAACAGCGGACCTATGGAACGTCTGATAAACGGCTTCGGCAGCGCCGAGATGGCTGCCTGAGCGCTTCGGCCGCTGCGAGACCGGGTTTCGGGGGGGGCGCCCTGTCAGGCCCGCCAGATGGGCGGTCTGGCAGATTTCGGGCAGACTCGTCCTCATGCCATCAGCCTCCGTCGCACCAGGAACAGGTTGCCGAGCGCGAACAGCGTGAAGAGTTGGGCGCGGTTCCTGGCGAGGCCGCGATAGCGGGTCTT
>NZ_DSDD01000157.1:0-4984 GCF_011048875.1 Rhodovulum sp. | reverse complement strand
TGCGCGCCGAGGATACCCGGGGCGGCTTCGAGGCAAAACCCGACATGCTCTCGATCACCGGCACCACGCTGGAACAGTTCGCCGACCTGATGCGGGGTCTGGGCTACAGCGCCGCGCGCGGCGAGCGGCCCAAGGTCAAGCCCGCGCCGACTCCGCAGGGGGAGGGGTCCGCCGAAGGGGGTGCAGCCTCGGTAGAGGCGGTCCCGCCCGAAGCCGAAATGCCCGGCCCCGAGGCACCCGCAGCCGAGGCTGCCGCCGGGGCGGGCGCGCCCGAGATCGAGGTCTTCTATACCTTCGCCTGGGCGCCGCGTCGCAAGGCGGGCGGCCAGAAGCCGCGCGGCGGCGAGCGGCCCCATGCCAAGGGCAAGCCGCGCGGCGGGAAGGCCAAGGGCAAGCCGGGCGGTCCGCGCCCCGACAAGCCGCAGAATTTCGAGGCCCGCCCCCCGCGCAAGGAAAGGCCGATCGACCCCGACAACCCCTTCGTCGCCGCGCTGATGGGTCTCAGGGACAAGTCCTGACCGCGTGAGCGACCCCTTCCCACGCCCGACGATAAGGCTGGACAAGTGGCTCTGGCAGGCGCGGTTCGTCAAGTCGCGCACGCTGGCCGCCGCGCTGGTCTCGGGCGGGCATGTGCGGGTCAATGCCAACCGCATCGACAAGCCGGGCGCCCGCGTGGGGCCCGGCGACACGCTGACATTCCCGCAGGGCCACGAAATCCGCGTGGTGCGCATCCTCGCGCCCGGCGACCGTCGCGGCCCCGCGACCGAGGCGCGCACCCTCTACGAGGACTTGACCCCGATCAAGGAAATACCCCCCGAAAATCCGCTATATGAGGGTAAGGGGCGGCCCACGAAAAAGGACCGCCGACAGATCGGGCGCCTGAACAAACCCCCGCTTGAATGATCCTTCCGGGTGTTCTAGTTCCTGCCCGACACGAAAACCGAGGGCCCGCCCATGACCTATGTCGTCACCGACAACTGCATCGCCTGCAAATACACCGATTGCGTCGAGGTCTGCCCCGTGGACTGCTTCTACGAGGGCGAGAACATGCTTGTGATCAATCCCGACGAGTGCATCGACTGCGGCGTGTGCGAGCCCGAATGCCCCGCGGACGCGATCCGGCCCGATACCGAACCCGACATGGACGAATGGGTCGAGTTCAACCGCAAGTATTCCCAGATCTGGCCCGTGATCATCACCCGCAAGGACCCGCTGCCCGAGGCCGCCGAACGCGACGGCGAGACCGGAAAGCGCGAGAAGTACTTCTCCGAAGCGCCCGGCGAGGGGGGCTGAGGCCCTCCCGGCCTGCCCTTCGCGCCCGTTTTCGGTCGTATAACAACATTGCTGCCCAAAGCCGAGGGGGTGCGTCTGCGTCGAGGTGCTTTCCTCGCAGCGTTTTTCGTGTTACCTTCTCTTCATAAATGGCCGACCGAATCCTGATCTCCCCGCGCACACAGAAATGTCTGCGGGGTTGTTTTTGGCGTCAGAGCATCAAAACCGTCGGGAATGACGCGTTTCCGGCTTGGTGGCTGGCGCTTTGCAGGGGTCCATGCGAGGAAGAACTGAATGTCGAAGACCAAGAAAGCCGAGTTCCGCCCCAACGACTACGTCGTCTATCCCGCCCATGGCGTTGGAAAGATCGTGTCGATCGAGGAGCAGGAGATCGCGGGCATTCCGCTCGAGCTGTTTGTAATCTCCTTCGAAAAGGACAAGATGACGCTTCGCGTGCCGACCAACAAGGCCACCGAGATCGGGATGCGCTCGCTCTCGACGCCCGACATCGTGTCCAAGGCGATGGCGACGCTGAAGGGCAAGGCCAGGGTCAAGCGGGCGATGTGGTCGCGCCGCGCCCAGGAATACGAACAGAAGATCAATTCGGGCGACCTGATCTCGATCGCCGAAGTCGTGCGCGATCTGCATCGCACCGACGACCAGCGCGAGCAGTCCTATTCCGAGCGTCAGCTTTACGAGGCGGCGCTGGAACGGCTGACCCGCGAGGTCGCGGCGGTGTCCGGTGTGGAGGAAGCCGGTGCGCAGAAGCAGGTGGGCGAGGTTCTGGTCTCGCGCGCTGCCTGATCGGCTCGGAAACCGCCCCCTTGAGGCCGTGGCCCCCGCGCCACGGTCTTTTTCGTGGTCACATCCGACATGCCGCGAGAGGGATCAGCGGCCCGGCAGACTCAGAACCACGTTCCGGCCGTTCTTGACATAGCGCAGGTCGCTTTCGCCGATGGCCGCGACCTGCCCGCCATCCAGCCGGTCGCCGACCTTGACCTTTTCGTAGCGCCCGTTCGCGAGCCGTACCAGCGCGCGGCGTTCACCGGACGATCCGTAGACCCCGATCAGGTTGATCTGGCGCAGGTTGATCGCCTTGGGCAGCGTGGCCTGACGCGCCACACTCGCCGTGGTCGGGATACGCGGTGCCGCGACTGCTGCAGCCGCCGGAACGGCGGGCGCCGTGGCAGCCAGACCACTGGCAAGGTCCGAGGGCCGCGAGGCCGGGCGCGGTGATCGGGCAATGGCAAGCGCGGATGCGAAGGCGTCCTGCTCCGCTCCGATCGCGTCGGCAAGGGCGGCTTCGATATCCGCAGAGCGATCGACCGGTGGCGTCAGCGCGGCGGCGGCCAGCGCGGCCGGTCGCGCAACGGGGCGCAATCCGGGAGTGCCCGCGGACTGCGCGCTTGCGGGCGTCGCAGCGACGGGCTCGGGCACCAGGTCGGCCGGGCGCGGACGCGGGCGGATGGCGGCCAGCCGCGCCGCCGGGGCCGTATCGGCGTCCGTGGCGGCGACGCCCGTGGGGTTGGCCGACGGGCCCGATCCCGCATCCGTGGTCGTGTCGCCAGAGGGTTGTTGGGCCGCGCCCGTCTCGTCGCCTTGGGTGGGGTCGGGTTCGGGCGATATACCGGTTCCGGTGTCGGGTTCGGCCGGTGCGAGCAGATCCGGCTGCGCATCGGTCCCCTCGGTCGGGGCGGCTGTCGGCTGGGGCTGCGGCCGTGGCGGCGGCACGAGGCGGGGGCGCCCCTCGGTCACCGTGACCAGGATCTCGGGACGCGCAGGCGGGATCAGGTCCGGTGGCCCTTCCGTCACGATCACGCCCAGTTCGGTGTCCACCGCCGGGGCCGTTCCGGGCTCTGCAGCGGGCGCACCACTGGCGGCTTCCGGCGCCTCGGACGGGGCCGGGACGGGGGCGGCGGGGCCTGTCTCGGCCGCGCTCTCGGCAACCGCGCCAGGGGCCTCGGGATCCGTCACCGGCTCGGCCGCCCGGCCACGCGGCACCAGAGGCGGCGGGCCTGCAAAGACCAGAACACCGTCGGGGGTCAACGCGCCCTCGGGCGTTGCCGCCACAAGGCCACGCTCGTCCAGAACGAAGACCTCGTCCTGTCCCGGCGGGTCGGCCTGCAAGGGCAGTGGCAGATCATTGTCCCGGCTGACGCGCGGATCGGGCGGGACGGACGCGCCGGGCGGACGAATCGCGGGATCGAGCGCCGTGACGAAAAGATCCCCGATCCGGTCGGACGGCGGCGCCGTCATCGGCTCGGGCGCAAGCTGCCACATCCCGGTGGTCGCGTAACTTTCCGCCGCCTCGGTTTCGCTGAGCGTGGGCGGCGCGATGTTCTCGGCCCCGGCCGGGTCGTCGGGAAGGGCGGCGAGGTCCGCGTCACTCTGTGTGTCCGGCACGGTTCCGGTGTCGGCAACCGTTATCGGGGCATCGGCGCGGTCGGCGGCTTCGGGCAGCAGCGACCAGAGGGCGATCCCCGCCATGGCGACGACCAGCCCGCCGGTCAGGGCCAGCCCAAGCCGCAATTTGCCGTGGCTTTCGATGGTTCTTGATGCGCCGGATCCCAGCGGCGGCAACGATGCGATCCGGGCGGCGGGCCGGACGACCGGGTCGGGATCGGCCGAGGGCACTCGAACCGTTGGCATCCGTCCTGTGGGGGGCGTCGGGTGCGCCGCCGTTGTGGACTTGGGTGTGGCCTTGTCCGATGTCGCTGCATCTGCCGCGCGGCCCGGCGCGTCGGTCACAGACAGGCTCAGCCGCGATGCGCTGCCGGAGGGGGCGTCTTCGGTCGGGGCATCGGTGCCGGAGGGTGGGGGTGAGTGATCCTCGGCGCGGCGACGGGTGGAGAATTGCACAGCCGGATCCGCCGGTCTGGCAGCGGGGAGCGCATCCTTCGTCGGGGCAGGTCCGGCTTCGGATGCGGGCGGAGCGACCGGAGGCTCGGCTTTCGGCTTGCGTTTCGGCGCCGGGCTGGGCGTCGCTTTCGCCGCGGCGGGGCGTTCGCTGCCCCGTGTGGGGCCGGGCCGACCGCCCTGGCGTTCCGATGTCGGTCCCCCAGACTCGGGTATCTCGTCCTTGGACAGAAGCGTCGCGGCCAGCGCGGTCGGGCCGAAGAAGGCCTCGCCCGCAAACCTGTCTTCCGAAGGGCACGCCACAAGGCAGACCGGATTGAACCTGTGCTGCGCCGCGAAGGCTTCGGCCTCGACCAGCGTTTCGCGCGCAACCACGGCCAGCCTTGCGGTGCCCGCCCCGGTTTCCTGCCAGTCGAATACCAGGTCGTCCAGCGCATAGGGCGTCAGCCCGTCAAGCCCGCGTTGCAGGCTTGCGCGCTTTTCGGCGGGGCTGTCGCCGGTGACGGGAAGGGTGGTGTACAGCACATGGCTGTCTGGAATCACCAGCTTGGTCAGCAGCCGTCCGCCCGCCAGGCCCTCGGCGGTGCCGCGCATGAGCTTCAGTGTCTCGCCCAGGCCCGGATCGTCGAGCGACACCTCGCCAAGCTTCTTCCAGCCGCCCTTGCTGCGGTGCTGAAGCCCGATGCCGTCTTCGGAGAGCGTGAGCGCGAAGGCTGGTTCCATTACCGCTTTCTAAACCGGTCGCCCGCCGGCTCCAAACCAGTATCGCGGAACCATAGCAGGAAAATGCCGAGCCATAGAAGAGCCTCGCGACAAATTCAGGGAAGGTGCCTTGCCGCGCGCGCTGCAGCGCGCG
>NZ_DSDD01000380.1:0-4992 GCF_011048875.1 Rhodovulum sp. | reverse complement strand
GCCCGGTAGGCGTCAAGATCAGGCGTGACGCGAAAGCCGTGGCCATGCAGGTTGCCCCCCCCCCCCGCCCCGAAGGCCCGGCAATGCGCCCCGGCCTTGACCTCGCAATTGTAGATGCCGCGCTCGCGCGTGCCGCGCCGCCAATGGGTGGTCGAAATCGCCTCCCAACCGGCGCGGTCCATTTCGGCGACCCCGTCCGCGTAGTAATGACCCAGTTCCGTGGGGGCAGCGGGGCGCAGCTTGCCCTTGTCCTGTGCGATCAGCAGCGGCGTGCCGGGGATGGCCTTGAGCGAGTAGAGGTCGAGCCCGTCGAGCCCCAGCGCCGCGGCCGTCCGCACATCCGCTCGAAAGGTCGCGCGGTCCTGACCGGGCAGACCGTAAATCAGGTCGATTACCACCGCGCCCCGGTCGAGTGCCACCAACCCCTCGAGAAAGCGCAGCGTCTCGGCCCGCGTCGACTTGCGCCCCATGCTGCGGCGCACGCCGTCATCGAAGGTCTGCACCCCCAGCGACACGCGGTTCACGCCCGCCTCGAAGGCCGCACGCGCCTTTTCCAGCCCGAAACTGACGATCCGGCCCTCCAGCGTGATCTCGCAATCGGGCGCCAACGGCAGAAGACGGCGCAGCCCCTCGACCAGCCGCGCCAGATCGCGGGCGGCCAGCGCCGTGGGCGTGCCGCCGCCGAGATAGACTGCCCTCAGCGGGTGGCCCTGCTGCAGCGCCGTTTCCGCGCCGGCGGCCAACTGGGCGAGGACCGCGTCGACATAGGGCGCGCCCGCCTCGCGCCGCCAGGGGTTCTGGTAGAACCCGCAGAACAGACAGTGGTTCTCGCAGAACGGGACGTGGACATAGGCGACCGACGGCCCCGTTCGCGGGGTTTCCGACAGCCGCGCCCAGAGCGCGGGCAGCTCGGTATCCGGCACCGGCACGGCACCGCCCCTCGCATGCGCCCCCATCCGCCCCGGGAACGCATCGGCCAGCGGGTCGTCGGAAACGCGCGCAAAATGGGTTTCGACCTGGTCCGGACGGTTTCCGCCTGTGGCTCTCGGGACGTTCATGCGCGGGTCTCTGGGCTTTCGGGCACAGGGGACCGGGCGGAAAGCTGGGGCCTGGCGAACGGTGAATGGCGGCGGTCGGGAGCCACCATGGCATTTCCGACAATTTCTATCAGGCTTGGAGGCGCTTGAAAAGCCCCGTCGATGACATGCGAAGGCCCCGCCCCGAGAGGCCGCTCCCGGGCATGCTTGTCGCATGCGAAAAAAGTTGACTCTTTTACTCATATTGTGTCCATTCGTGATCGAGTTTCCAGCGAGCCGCCTTTCGCTCGGCGCCAGCCAGATCATCCTCTCACGTTTCAAGCGCTTGAGTGGCGCGCTTCGGCTCGGCGATTGCTCCGACGACCGGATGCGTGCGTTGCGACGCCTTGCAGTCGCCGAGGCAGACCGGACAGCACCTGCACAAGGAGACCCCTTACGATGTCGACAAGTTACCCGTTTCGCAGATCCCTGCCGCCACGGTCGCGCGCAGCGATCCTTGCGGTCATCATAGTCACGGCGCAGGCCTGCGCCGGCTTCGCCCAGCAGGTCTTTCCCGGCAAGGCCCCGCCCGAAAGGATTCCGGTCGTCATGGTCGGCGACCGGCTGGTGAATGTCGCCTGGCATCTGGGCGTGGTGCCCGAGGCCATGTCGGTCCGGGGCGATCTGTGGCCGTTCGGGCGCGTGCTGGCGAACACGTCCAGCATGATCCTGGGCTGTCCGAACTACATCGTCACGAAGGACGCCGACATCGTGCCCCGCACCCTGCGCGAGCGCGGGATCGGCACCGTCCTGATCGAGCAGTCCGCCCCCTTCGACCGCACCAAGCCGAAGCGCGACCCCATGAACCTGCTGCCGGTGCTCGAGAAGGCAGATGTGGCCACGGCGCTCGGTACAGAAGTGACGGTTCTCGATTTCACCGGCGATTTCGACACGGCGATCCGGCAGGTGGGGGCGGCGCTGGGACGCGAGGCCGAAGCCGAAAAGCTGGTCGAGACCCGCAGGGCGCAACTGGACGCGGTCTCGGCCCGCCTGCCGCTGCCGGGCCCGCGCCCGCGCGTGCTGGTGCTGGACGGCACCTTGCAGGCCGAAACCGGCAAGGCCTTCGTGCGGGCGCATCTGCCGGGGGGCTATACCGACGATTTCCTGCTGACCCCGCTGGGGGCCGAGAATGCGGCCGCCGCGCTTGCCGCAGAGGGCGTGGCCGCCTTCGCGCCCCTGCCCCGCCTTGATGCGCTGGCCGAGTGGAACCCGGACGTGATCGTGATGACGGGCGACGCGGACGCGGTGCAGCGCAAGCTGGCCGAGGCGTTGGCCCGCAACCCGGACCTCGGCCACACGGTCCCGGCGCTGACGCGCCACGCGCTGCTGTCGCTGCCCGCCTATTACGACAGCATGGTGATCGACTATCCGCAAATCCTCGGACGCTGGGCCGCTGCCTTCACCTCCCTCAACGGCAGTTGACCCGGCGCGGGTCGGCCGCGCCAAGAGCACCGGGCGCGGCCGGCTCAACTGAAACAAGGGGCGGCGCATCGCGCCGCCCCTTGCATGTCCTGATCTCTTCGCCGGTGCCGGCACCGGCGCCGGGCTACATGCCTCCGGACTTCGCCTCGGCCACCATGGCGACCACCCGCGTCCGGAGCGCCTCGGGGATCTGCTCGTCGCTGAGCCTCAGGAAGCCCCGCACGATCAGGTCGCGCGCAGCATCCTCCGCCATGCCCGAGGCCATGAGGTAGGTCAGCTTTTCGCCGTCGATCCTGCCGACCGAGGCCTCATGTGACAGCTGCGCTCCCTCGGCCAGAGCCGACAGCGAGGGCACGGCGCGGATCTCGCCCGCATCGCTCAGCTTGAGCCCGTCGCAGCCCAGAAACCCCTCGGTGCCTGCCGCCGCACCGACGAGCAGCGCGTCGTTCACGATGGTGCCGCCGGCCGAGACCATGCGCGTCACGTCCTGCGACCGGGCACCCGTCGCCGTCAACCGGGTTTCGCTGGCAAGCACCCGCTCGGTGCCCTCGGGGGCGAAGACGATGGATTGCGAGACCACGCTTGCCCCGGCCCCGAGCACCGAGACCGACCGGCTGGTGTGATGACGGATCGGCGACATCATGATCGCCGTGGAACCGAAACTGGCACCCGCCTCCATCCGCGAATAACCGTAGGAATAGACCTCCATCTCGGGCCCCCAATGCTCGACCGTGACCGCGGTGCATTTCGCGTTGGCCCGCATGTAGGTCTCGCCGATCGAGATATGTCGGCCCCTGCACACCTCGGCCGGCACCGCCGAGCCCGAGATCATCTCGACCTCGGCGCCCTCGTCGATCAGTGTGATGTCATGGGTGAACTGACGGCCCTGAGGGATTTCGAGCAGGGTGAAGCTCTGCACCGGAAGCTTTACCTTGGCGCCCGGCTTGATCCAGATGAAATGGCCCAGCGGGTCGTGCATGTGCTCGGCGACCAGCCGGACATGCTCGTTTTCTTCGGGATCGACGAGGCCGAACATCAACCCCTGAACGAAGTCATAGGTTCTGAGCGCCTGGGCCAGCGGCAGGATCTCGACGCCCGGGTCGTTCGAGAGCGCCACCCGCATCTGGCGGTCGGCCAGGATCGAGGTGCCCGCGCGGGTGGATTCGTCGGCGAACCCGACCTCGTGCAGGATGTCCTTCTCGGCATTGGTCAGGCCGCCGGGATTCGTCGTCAAGTCGTCCATCACTGTGCTCCTTGGTTTTGGCCGCGCGGTCAGGCCGCGTCCGGCACGCTGTAGCCGTGGGTCTGGATGTGGGAGAAAAGCGTCGCGGGATCGCCTGAATGGAGGATGCGCCCATCCTTCAGGACATGTGCCCGGTCCGCCGCGACGTGGCGCAGGATCAGGCCAGTATGGGTGATCACGAGGCCCGCCCGCGGCCGGCCCTCACCGTCAGGGCTGCTGACGATGCGGCGGATCGCCTGGCCGATCGCGATGACATGTTCGAGATCGACACCGCTTTCGGGTTCGTCGAACAGCATCAGGCGGGGATCCTGCAGGAACAGCTTGAGGATTTCCCAGCGTTTGATCTCGCCGCCCGAAAAGCCGACATTCATGTCGCGCCGGACGAAATCGACAAGATCAAGCGCCGCCGCTTCGCGGGCGAGCGTGTCCTCGGCCCCGAGCGCCGCCGCGAAGGCCGCCACCGAAACGCCGTCAATGCCCGGCGGGCGCTGGAACGCCATGCCGATGCCAAGCCGCGCCCGCTCCTGCAGCGGCAGGTCGGCAAGCGGCACATTGTCGAGCCGGATCGTGCCCCGCGTGATCCGGTAGGGTGGCAGGCCGAGGATGGTCGCCAGAAGGCTGGATTTGCCCGACCCGTTGGGGCCGAGCAGGATATGAATCTCGCCGGGTTTCAGCGTCAGGTCGATGGCGTCCAGAACCGGTTTGCCGGCCACTTCGACACAGAGATCGGATATCTCGAGCATGGTTTCCCCACGTGATTGCCGCGGATCGACCTGGCTCGCACTCGGGTTGGCTGGGGCCGCTTGCGACCAAGGCTAGCATATATCCGATTCTTTTCATCGGATAATCTGTCGCAGGCCGGGGCGAAACGGACGGCTGAGCCAAGGCGGGTCCGCCTGCGAACGCCCTTAACCCTCGCGTCGAGGTTGCGCGTCGAGGGACGCAACGCGACCGGGGACGAGAAGGCCACCGTCATCCGGTTTTGCCCCATGCCGGGCGCCCTGAAACCGCCGCAGGACAAAGACGGCGTCGGCAGCGCCCGCGGCGAGCGGCGGATCGTCGGCGTCCTGCGGGATCGCGACGCGGACGTTGGTCATGCCCAGATCGGCCAGTTGCCAGGGCACGCCACCGCCCCAAAGCAGATGCCCCATGCCGATGATGCCGATCATCAGCGGCGCATCGGGCCCTGCCGCAACGGCACGGATGCGGGTGGCAAAGGCCCGGTCCCAGACCTCCTGCGCGCGCACGAAG
>NZ_DSDD01000133.1:0-5000 GCF_011048875.1 Rhodovulum sp. | reverse complement strand
GGGCTCGACGACATCGGCCTGACGCTGGAGAAGGCCCCGGCGATTGCCGCCTTCGAGTCGCGGATGGCGCAGGAACGGCCCTGGGTCTGAGCATGTATCCGGCTGCCCTGCTTCGGGTGGCGGCCGGGCTGGCCGTGGCGCTGTGGCTCGCTGTCGGGATGGCGGCAGCGGCCGATCTGCGCGTTGCGGCCTATAGCTCGGGGCTTGCGCGCAAGGGGCCGGGGCTGCTGCTGGCGGACATCGCCGGCGGCAAGGATGCGCAGGTTGCCGCGGTGGTCGAGGTGATCGCCGCCACGCGCCCCGACATCCTGCTTCTGCTCGATTTCGACTATGACATGGACGGGCTGGCGATGCGGGCGCTCGCCGACCTGCTGCGCGCGCGCGATCTGGACTATCCGTACCTGTTCGCGCTGAAGCCGAATACCGGGATGCGCACCGGGCTCGATCTGGACGGCGACGGGCGGGCGAACGGGCCGCGCGACGCGCAGGGCTTCGGCTATTTCCCCGGCCAGGGCGGCATGGCGCTGTTCTCGCGCTACCCGGTCGAGGCGGCCGGCGTGCGCGATTTCTCGGGCCTGCTCTGGGCCGAGTTGCCGGGGGCCACGCAGCCGCAGGTGGACGGCCGGCCGTTTCCCTCGGCCGAGGCGCAGGCGGTGCAGCGTCTGTCCACGACCGGCCACTGGGTCGTGCCGGTGCGGGTGGGCGAGACCACGATCCGCCTTCTGGCCTTTCACGCGACGCCGCCGGTCTTCGACGGTCCCGAGGACCGGAACGGGCTGAGGAACCGTGACGAGCTGCGGCTCTGGACGCTTTTCCTCGACGGCGCACTGCCCGGCGTGCCCGCGCCTGACGGCCCCTTCGTGGTGCTGGGCAACGCCAATCTTGACCCCGCCGACGGCGACGGACGCAGTGCGGCGATGGCGGCCTTTCTCGCCGATCCGCGTCTGACCGATCCCATGCCCCGGTCCGAGGGCGGCGCCCTTGCCGCGGCGGTTCAGGGCGGCGTCAACGCGACCCACCGTGGCGATCCCGCGCTCGATACCGCCGACTGGGACGATGCCGCGCCCGGCGATCCGGGCAATCTGCGGGTGGATTACGTGCTGCCCTCGGCCGATCTGACCGTCACCGGTGCGGGTGTCTTCTGGCCTGCCGATGGGCCGATGGCCGAGACCGTCGCAGCCGCCTCGCGCCACCGGCTGGTCTGGGTCAACCTCCGTCTGCCTTGACCCGGCGGGGGCCAGCGGCTACGCCGCATCCCGACCCTTCAGGACAAGGACAGGCCGCCAATGACGAACACCCTTCTGATCCTTCCCGGCGACGGCATCGGCCCCGAGGTGATGGCCGAGGTCATGCGCATCATCGACTGGTTCGGTACGCGTCGCGGGCTGAACTTCGACGTCTCCGAGGATCTGGTGGGCGGCGCGGCCTATGACGTGCACGGGGTTCCGCTGGCCGATGCCACGATGGCCAGGGCGCAACAGGTGGACGCGGTGCTGCTGGGCGCCGTCGGCGGGCCGAAATACGACGCGCTCGATTTCAGCGTAAAGCCCGAGCGCGGGCTTCTGCGGCTGCGCAAGGAAATGGACCTCTTTGCCAACCTGCGCCCCGCGCAATGCTTCGACGCGCTGGCCGATTTCTCGTCTCTGAAGCGCGAGGTGGTCTCGGGGCTCGACATCATGATCGTGCGCGAACTCACCTCGGGCGTCTATTTCGGCGAACCCCGCGGCATCTTCGAGGAGAACGGCGAGCGGGTGGGCATCAACACCCAGCGTTACACCGAATCCGAGATCGACCGGGTGGCACGGGCGGCCTTTGAACTGGCGCGCAAGCGCGGCAACAAGGTCTGCTCGATGGAGAAGGCCAACGTGATGGAATCGGGAATCCTCTGGCGCGAGGTGGTGCAGCGCGTCCACGACACCGATTACCCGGATGTGGAGCTGTCCCACATGTATGCCGACGCGGGCGGGATGCAGCTCTGCCGCTGGCCCAAGCAGTTCGACGTGATCGTGACCGACAACCTGTTCGGCGACCTGCTGTCCGACGTGGCGGCGATGCTGACCGGCTCGCTGGGAATGCTGCCGTCGGCCAGCCTCGGCGCGCCAATGGCGAACGGTCGGCCCAGGGCGCTTTATGAGCCGGTGCATGGGTCCGCCCCCGACATCGCCGGGCAGGGCAAGGCCAATCCCTGCGCCTCTGTCCTGAGCTTTGCTATGGCGCTGCGCTATTCGTTCGACCAGGGCGAGGAGGCGACGCGGCTGGAAAAGGCCGTGGAAAAGGTGCTGGCAGAGGGCGTGCGCACCGCCGACCTGATGCAGGCCGAGGGCGCGATCCCGGTCAGCACGAGCGGCATGGGCGACGCAATCCTGGCTGCGCTTGACGCAAGCCTCTAGGCAACCTTGCGGCGCGCGGGGGCTTGCCAGCGTGCCGCGATCGGGAAAGGCTCGTCCGGTCCCCGGGCGAGAGTCGGTCCGATGAACCCTGCCAATATCCGCGGCGCGGGCCTTGCGCTGGCCGGTTTTGCCGTCTTCTCGCTGCACGATGCGGTGGTCAAGGCGCTGGGCGCCCATTACCACGCGATCCAGATCGTGTTCTTCAGCGTGCTGATCGGCTTTCCGCTGGTCGTCCTGATGCTGATCCGCGAACGCGACGGCAGCCTGCGCCCGCGCCGCCCGTTCTGGACGGCGCTGCGCACCGTGGCCGTCATGGCGACGATGCTCAGCGCGTTCTACGCCTTCTCGGCGATTCCCTTTGCGCAGGCCTATGCGATCATCTTCGCCACGCCGCTGATCATCACCGCGCTGTCGGTGCCGATCCTCGGCGAACGGGTGGGGCTGCGGCGCTGGGCGGCGGTAGTGCTGGGCCTGATCGGCGTGCTGATCGTGCTGCGGCCCGGGGCGGATGCGGGGCTTGGCCCGGGCCATCTGGCCGCGCTGGTCGCGGCGGGGGCGGGGGCGCTGGTCGCGGTCATCATGCGCAAGATCGGCAACGAGGAACGCAGCGCGGTGCTGCTGCTCTATCCGATGCTGGCCAATGCCGCGGTGACTGGCTGCCTTCTGCCCTTCGTCTACCAGCCGATGGCGATCGCGCATCTGGGCGGCATGGGGCTTGTGGCGCTGGGCGCGCTGGGGGGGATGCTATTGATGATCTTGGCCTACCGCGCGGGCGAGGCGGGCGCGGTCGCGCCGATGCAGTATTCCCAGATGCTCTGGGCGGTGGGTCTGGGCATGCTGCTGTTCGACGAGACTCCGGATGCCGCGACAATGCTGGGCTCGGCGGTGATCGTGGCCAGCGGGCTTTTCGTCTTCCTGCGCGAGGGGCGCGGCCGGGTCTCGATCACGCGGCCCGCGCTCCATTCCGCCGATCGCCCCGGCCTCGCCCCTGAGCACGCCGCGCATTCCGCGCCCCGACCCCCGGATTGACCCTTGCCAAAGGGAACGGCGCGCGCTAATCCGCGTTCCACGGTCGGAGTGTAGCTCAGCCTGGTAGAGCACTGTCTTCGGGAGGCAGGGGCCGGAGGTTCAAATCCTCTCACTCCGACCAAGAAAATAAGGGCTTCCAACCTTCGTTCGTGGTTGTCGACGCCCTGCGTTTCTGGGACCGTACCCAGATATGAGCTTTCCTTAATCGAAACCGGGACGGCTGAGCGCGCCTTCGGCGCAGCGTGACGTTGGCGGGCAAGCCTTGGCCAGGGAGGCCGAGCCGCGCCGCCCGTCCGGTCGAAGTCTGCGGGCTGGTGCGTTGCCGCGATTGTTCGCAGTTCCGCATCATCCCTCCACCTGCTGCGAGGGCGATGTTGTTCCTGGCAAGCCTGCTTCGCCTGTGTCCGAACGGAAAGCGCCCTGCCAACTGGTTGGAGGCGGGGCGCTTGCTGCAAGTACAGGCCGATGCCGGCGGCGTTTCATCGGCGTCCCTTGCGCCCCCCGAGGTTGACGGCGGAAAGGGCATTTCCCGAAAGTTCGGATGGTGGTGCGCGTACTCGCTTTCGATCAAGTCGGCTGCCGCACCGAAAAAGCCCGCGGCTTCCTTCTGTCTCAGGAAGCCTCGAACATCACCGGTTCCACCTACAACACCGACGGCGGCTTCACGATCTTCTGACAGCTCGGCGGGGATCCTGGGCGGTCTTGGGCTTGCCTGGCCTTTCCTGCTTGCGGGCTGCCGGCGGCCCGTGCCGGCAACGATTCAAACGAACAGGAGCAAAGTGGGCGGGCCCGAATGGACCATGACCATCCCGAAGAAACCGATGGGTGGCAGCGCTTCGACCGAGCTGCTTTCGGTCTGATCTATGGCGCCATAACGGTGCTGAGTATCGCGATGGGGGTTGCGGACCATTCCGAGGCACCCTTTGACACCGCGGCAATGTTGTTCGGCTCGGTTCTTGCGATCACATTGGCAAAGGCATTCGCCGAGTTGTTGTCGCATGCTCTGGACTTCAAGAAACATATCACCCGAATGGACTGGCGCGATGCCTGGCGGCACAGTCGCCCCACGCTTGCCGTGGCAAACGTGCCGACGCTGCTTTTCATTATGGCGGGGTTTGGCTGGGTTCTCCCTGAGACGGCACGGACCCTGTCGCAAGGTTTGTGTGTGTTTCTTCTTGCTGCGCTCGGTGCCCGTGTGGGCTGGGTCCTGGAAGGAAACGTCCTCTCGGCCGTGCTGGGCGCAGTCTTCGCGGGAGGCGCGGGTCTCGCTCTGGCGCTGATGAAGTTCGTAATCCATTGAACTCTCGTTCCGCGCACGGCGAAAGAGCCGCAAACCGTCGCGCCATGGGCAACTTTCCAGGCCGGCTTGCCATCGGTTCGCGCCCTATTGTTCCGTATGCGGACCCTGTTGCGCGAATTGGGTGAAGGCCAAGCTTCCCCTTTTCCCGGGCACACCAACCTAGGCTCCAGACTCATTGATCTTCAAAGCCAGAAGATGACGGTTGCGGCGAGGGCGACGGCGGAGAGGAACGTCGTGGCGCACCTGTCATAGCGTGTGGCGATGCGGCGCCAGTCCTTCAG
>NZ_DSDD01000413.1:0-5069 GCF_011048875.1 Rhodovulum sp. | reverse complement strand
GGAGGAGAAACTCCGCTTCGCCATCCGCGAGGGCGGCCGCACCGTCGGCGCCGGCGTCGTCTCCAAGATCATCGAGTAACCGAAATCACGGCCGGGCCGGCAAAAGCCGGCCCATCAGCCCGAGGGCAAGAAACATGCAAAGTCAGAATATCCGCATTCGGCTGAAGGCCTTCGATTACCGCGTTCTGGATGCCAGCACCGCGGAGATCGTGAACACGGCCAAACGGACCGGCGCGCAGGTGCGCGGCCCGATCCCGCTGCCGAACAAGATCGAGAAGTTCACCGTTCTGCGCGGCCCGCATATCGACAAGAAGTCGCGCGACCAGTGGGAAATTCGCACGCACAAGCGGCTTCTCGACATCATCGACCCGACGCCCCAGACCGTGGACGCGCTCATGAAGCTCGATCTCGCGGCCGGTGTGGACGTCGAGATCAAGGTTTGAGGAGGGCACCCGGATGCGCTCTGGAGTGATCGCAAAGAAGCTGGGCATGACCCGGCTGTTCATGGAAGACGGGCGGCAGGTGCCGGTCACCGTCCTGCAGCTCGACGGCTGCCAGGTCGTCGCGCAGCGTACGACCGAGAAGGATGGCTATACGGCCGTTCAACTCGGCTCGGGCAACGCCAAGGCCAAGCGGGTGACGGCGCCGATGCGCGGTCATTTCGCCGCGGCCAATGTCGCGCCCAAGCGCAAGCTTGCCGAGTTCCGGGTGGCCCCCGAGAACCTGATCGCCGTCGGTGAGGAGATCACCGCCGATCACTATTTAGAGGGCCAGTTCGTGGACGTGTCGGGCATCTCGATCGGCAAGGGTTTTGCCGGTGCGATGAAGCGGCACAATTTCGGCGGGCTGCGTGCCTCGCACGGTGTGTCGATCAGCCACCGCAGCCACGGCTCGACCGGGCAGTGCCAGGAACCCGGCCGCGTGTTCAAGGGCAAGAAGATGGCCGGCCACATGGGCGCAGCCCGCGTGACCACGCAGAACCTGCAGGTCGTGCGCACCGATGCCGACCGGGGCCTGATCATGGTCAAGGGCGCGGTGCCGGGTGCCAAGGGCGGCTGGGTCACGATCAAGGACGCGGTCAAGAAGCCCGCGCCCGAGAACCTTGTTCTGCCCGCCGCGCTGAAATCGGCCAATGCTGCGGCCGCCGCGCCCGCCGAGGCCGCGCCCGCCGAAGGGGGTGAGCAATGAAACTCGACGTGATCAAACTGGATGGCGCCAAGGTCGGCACCGTGGAGCTCGGCGACGAGATTTTCGGGCTGGAACCGCGCGCCGACATCCTGCATCGCGTGGTGCGCTGGCAGCGCAACAAGGCGCAGGCCGGCACCCACAAGGTCAAGACCCGGTCCGAGACCAGCTACTCGACCAAGAAGATCTATCGCCAGAAGGGCACCGGTGGCGCACGCCACGGCGACCGGAACGCGCCGATCTTCCGCAAGGGTGGCGTCTACAAGGGCCCGACGCCGCGCAGCCACGCCCATGACCTGCCCAAGAAGTTCCGGGCGCTGGGTCTGAAGCACGCGCTGTCGGCCAAGGCGAAGGCGGGCGAGCTGGTGGTGCTGGATTCGGCCGAAATGGCCGCGCCCAGGACTGCCGAACTGGCCAAGTCGCTGAAGTCGCTGGGCTGGAAGCGTGTCCTGATCATCGACGGCGCGCAGGTGAACGAGAACTTTGCCATGGCCGCGCGCAACATCGAGGGGATCGACGTGCTGCCCTCGATGGGCGCCAATGTATATGACATCCTCCGCCGCGACACGCTGGTGTTGACCAAGGCGGGTGTCGAAGCTCTGGAGGCTCGACTGAAATGAGCGCGAAGGCAGAACATTATGACGTGATCCGCAAGCCGATCATCACCGAAAAGGCGACCATGGCCTCCGAGGCCAACGCGGTTGTCTTCGAGGTGGCGATCGACGCCAACAAACCCGCGATCAAGGGGGCCGTCGAGAGCCTTTTTGGCGTCAAGGTGAAGGCGGTCAACACGACGATCACCAAGGGCAAGACCAAGCGGTTCAGGGGCATCCTCGGGCGCCGCAAGGACGTCAAGAAGGCCTATGTGACGCTCGAAGAGGGCAACACCATCGACGTTACCACCGGGCTTTGATATACGAGCCCGACTCAGCGGCCCCGGGGCATCCGGGGTCTGCTGCATTCAAGACCGGGGCATCTTTGCCCCAGACGGAAACGGGACCTTTGGTCCGAAGCTGACGGAAGACAGAAAGCATGGCACTCAAGTCGTACAAGCCGACGACGCCGGGCCAGCGTGGGCTGGTGCTGATCGACCGTTCGGAGCTTTGGAAAGGTCGCCCGGTCAAGGCTCTCACCGAGGGGCTGACCAAGAAGGGCGGCCGGAACAATACCGGACGGATCACGATGCGCCGCCGCGGCGGCGGGGCGAAACGCCTCTACCGGATCGTTGATTTCAAGCGGACCAAGTTCGACATGGCCGCAACGGTGGCCCGGATCGAATATGACCCGAACCGCACCGCCTTCATCGCGCTGATCCAGTACGAGGATGGCGAGCAGGCCTATATCCTGGCACCGCAGCGTTTGGGCGTGGGCGACAAGGTGATCGCCTCGACCAAGGCTGACGTGAAGCCCGGCAACGCAATGCCCTTCACCGGCATGCCGATCGGCACGATCGTCCACAATATCGAGCTGAAGCCCGGCAAGGGCGGCCAGATCGCGCGCGCCGCGGGCACCTATGCCCAGTTCGTCGGCCGCGATGGCGGCTATGCCCAGCTGCGCCTGTCTTCGGGCGAGCTGCGGATGGTGCGCCAGGAATGCATGGCGACCGTCGGCGCGGTCTCGAACCCTGACAACTCGAACCAGAACCTCGGCAAGGCCGGGCGCAACCGGCATCTGGGCAAGCGTCCCTCGGTCCGCGGCGTCGTGATGAACCCGATCGACCACCCCCATGGCGGCGGCGAAGGCCGCACCTCGGGCGGCCGTCACCCGGTCACCCCCTGGGGCAAGCCGACCAAGGGCGCCAAGACCCGCCGCAACAAGGCGACGGACAAGTACATCCTCCGCTCTCGTCACGCGCGCAAGAAGGGTCGCTAAGCCATGACACGTTCCGTTTGGAAAGGCCCCTTCGTCGACTCCTATGTCCTGAAGAAGGCCGAGAAAGCCCGCGAATCCGGCCGCAACGAGGTCATCAAGATCTGGTCGCGCCGCTCCACCATCCTGCCCCAGTTCGTCGGGCTGACCTTCGGCGTCTACAATGGCCAGAAGCATATTCCGGTCAACGTGACCGAGGATATGATCGGCCAGAAGTTCGGGGAATACTCGCCGACGCGCACCTATTACGGGCACGCGGCCGACAAAAAAGCGAAGAAGAGGTAGTCGCCATGGGCAAGGACAAGAACCCCCGCCGCGTGGCCGAGAACGAGGCGATGGCCAAGGCGCGCATGCTGCGCACCTCGCCGCAGAAGCTCAACCTCGTCGCCGCGATGATCCGCGGCAAGAAGGTGGAGCGTGCGCTGGCCGATCTGACCTTCTCGAAGAAGCGGATCGCCGAGGACGTGAAGAAATGCCTTCAGTCCGCGATCGCCAATGCCGAGAACAACCACAACCTCGATGTGGACGAACTGATCGTGGCCGAGGCCTATGTCGGCAAGAACCTGACGCTGAAACGCGGCCAGCCGCGCGCCCGTGGCCGGTTCGGCAAGATCGTCAAGCCGTTCTCGGAACTCACCATCAAGGTCCGCCAGGTCGAGGAGCAAGTCTGATGGGTCACAAGGTCAATCCGATCGGCATGCGCCTCCAGGTGAACCGCACGTGGGACAGCCGCTGGTATGCCGACACCAGGGAATACGGCAACCTGCTGCTGGAAGACCTGGCCATGCGCGACTTCATCCGTGAAGAGTGCAAGCAGGCCGGCGTCAGCCGCGTCATCATCGAGCGCCCGCACAAGAAATGCCGGGTGACGATCCACACCGCGCGTCCCGGCGTGATCATCGGCAAGAAGGGCGCCGATATCGAAGGGCTGCGCAAGAAGCTGGCCAACATGACGGCGAGCGAGTTGCACCTCAACATCGTCGAGGTGCGCAAGCCCGAACTTGACGCCCAGCTGGTGGCCGAATCCATCGCCCAGCAACTGGAGCGCCGGGTCAGCTTCCGCCGCGCGATGAAACGCTCGGTGCAGAATGTCATGCGCATGGGCGCCCTCGGCATCCGGGTCAACGTCGCGGGCCGCCTTGGCGGTGCCGAGATCGCGCGGACCGAATGGTATCGCGAGGGCCGGGTGCCGCTGCACACGCTGCGTGCCGACATCGACTATGCCCTGGCCGAGGCGTCCACGCCCTACGGCATCATCGGCATCAAGGTCTGGATCTTCAAGGGCGAGATCATGGAGCATGATCCCTCCGCCCGCGATCGCCGCCAGGCCGAGCTGCAGGAAGGTGGCGCCCCGTCGCGTCCGCGCCGCGAGCGCGAGCGCTAAGGAGAGAAGAGATGCTGCAACCAAAGCGCACGAAATTCCGCAAGATGCACAAGGGCCGGATCCACGGCCAGGCCAAGGGCGGGTTCAACCTCAATTTCGGCTCGTTCGGGCTGAAGGCGACCGAGCCCGAGCGCGTCACCGCGCGCCAGATCGAGGCCGCCCGCCGGGCCATGACGCGCCACATGAAGCGTCAGGGCCGGGTCTGGATCCGCATTTTCCCCGACACTCCCGTCTCGTCGAAACCGACCGAGGTGCGGATGGGTAAAGGGAAAGGCTCCGTCGATTTCTGGGCGGCCAAGGTCAAGCCCGGCCGGATCATGTTCGAGATCGACGGCGTGTCCGAAGCGGTCGCCCACGAGGCCTTGCGCCTCGCGGCGATGAAGCTGCCGATCAAGACCCGGATCGTGCATCGCGAGGACTGGTAAGCCCAGGGCGAGCGGGGTGACCCCTGCCCGACGAAATCGACCCCCGCCACGTGCCGCGGCGGGGGTCATTTTTTGTTTCGATTCAGCTAGAGTTGTTTCCGATCAAGTTGAAGCATATCCTGCGTGCCGGAGATAGCGGGCGCATTCCTTCGGGTTGAAGGTGGTCAGTGCGGATGCGATGGCGCTGCAGAGGCTGTCAGCGCATC
>NZ_DSDD01000339.1:0-5090 GCF_011048875.1 Rhodovulum sp. | reverse complement strand
GCCCCGAACAGAAGGCCCGCCCCGCCCCGGTGATGACCAGCACCCGGGCCTGTTCGGGCGCGCGGCGCACGGCGTCCAGGATCTCGGCCCGCATCCGCGTGTTCAGCGCATTCATCACCTCGGGCCGGTTCAGCACCAGCACGCCGATCCCGTCCGCCGCGCGGTAGTCGATCACCTCGTAGACCATGGCCGGTCCTCCCGCTTCGCCCTTCCGCCAGACTAGCGCGGCGGGCGGGGATGGAAAGCGGAATACAGCGGCGCGGGTGCGCTCAGCCCCCCGCCGCCTTGCGCAGCATGTTGCCCGCCACCACGATCGCGAAAAGCGCAAAGACCCGGCGGAAGCGCTTGGGGTCCAGCCGATGGGCAAGCCGCACGCCCAGCGGTGTGGTCAGCAGCGTCATCGCCACGATCACCGCAAAAGCGGGCAGGTTCACCGCGCCGATGGTCAGCGGCGGCCGCCCCTCGGGGGCGATGTCGACCAGAAGAAAGGCGATCACCGACGGCACCGCGATCAAAAGCCCGAACCCCGCCGCCGTCGCCACCGCCCGGTGGATCGCCTGGCCATAGACCGTCATCAGCGGCACCCCGAACAGCCCGCCCCCGATTCCCATCAGCACCGCCAGGAACCCGACGCCCGAGGACAGCGCCGCCCGCAGCGCGCCCCCCGGCATGGCCTCGCCCAGCCGCCAGTTCGCGCGGCCAAAAGCCAGGTAGCCCCCCGCCAGCACGCCCAGCACCCCGAAGATGCCCTGCGACACCACCGAGCGCAGCCCCGAGGCCACCAGCACGCCCAGCACCGCCCCCAGCATCAGCCCCGGCGCCCAGCCGCGCAGGATCGTCCAGTCCACCGCCCCCTTGGCATGATGCGCCAGCACCGAGCGGACCGAGGTCACGATGATGGTGGACAGCGAGGTGGCAAGGCAGATCTGCATGATCTGCGGGCTGTCATAGCCCAGCGCGGTGAAGGCATAGAAGAAGGCGGGCACCAGGATCAGCCCACCGCCGACGCCCAGCAAGCCCGCGATCACCCCCGCCACCGCCCCGATCGCCAGCAGCAGCGCCAGCATCGGCAGGATCAGCGAAAGGTCTGGCATGGCAATCTCCGGTCCGGCTCCCCTGCGCTTAGCCCAGCCGCACCCGCCGCGCCAGCGGGATCAGCCCGCGTTCGGCGCTGGTTCAGGCCGCGCGCGGCAGCGCCGCAAGGGCCGCGTCCAGCACGTCGAGCCCCGCACCCGGCTGCACCGCCCCGTCGGACAGGATCCGCCGCCAGGCCCGCGCGCCGGGCTGGCCCGCATAAAGGCCCAGCATGTGCCGGGTGACATTGTGCAGCCGCCCGCCCTCGGCCAGGTGGCGCGCGATATAGGGGCGCATCCCGTCGACAACCTCTTCCCGCGTCTTCCGGCCTTCCTGCCCGAAGATCGCCGCATCCGCACCCAGCAGGATCGCCGCCGGATCGTGATAGGCCGCCCGGCCGATCATCACCCCGTCTAGACCCGCCTCCAGCAACCGCCGCGCCTCGTCCAGCGACGGGATCCCGCCATTGATGCAGATCGCAAGGTCGGGAAAGGTGCGCTTCATGTCCAGAACCAGGTCGTAATCCAGCGGCGGGATATCCCGGTTCTCCCGCGGGCTCAGCCCCTGCAACCAGGCCTTGCGCGCATGGATGACAAAGCGGCTTACCCCCGCCGCGCGCAGGGTTTCCAGGAATCCCGGCAGGGTGTCGCGCGGCTCCTGGTCGTCGACGCCGATGCGGCATTTCACCGTCACCTCGACGCGCGCCGCCGCCCGCATCGCCGCCACGCACTCGGCTACCAGAGTGGGCGACTTCATCAGCACCGCCCCGAAACAGCCCGACTGCACCCGGTCGGAGGGGCAGCCGACATTCAGGTTCACCTCGTCATAGCCCTCGTCGCAGGCCATCCGCGTCACCAGCGCCAGCTCGCCCGGATCCGAGCCGCCCAGTTGCACCGCCACCGGATGCTCGGCCGGGTCGAAGGCCAGCAGATGCCGCGCCCCCCCCCGCACCAGCGCGGCCGAGGTGACCATCTCGGTATAGAGCAGCGCCCGCGCGCTCATCAGCCGGTGGAAATACCGGCAATGGCGGTCGGTCCAGTCCATCATGGGCGCAACGCTTAAGATTGGCGCCTTGGAGGCGTTATCTTTTTTATTGTTTATCAGCGCATTGTCGCCCAATCGTCTGTCCCGTTCCTGTCTCATATGTTGTAATTTCGGCCCATTTCTGCGAGGTTTTACAACAAATGTTGTAAATTAGGGCCGTGATGTTGTAACTCATGGGTAGCATCATCAAGAGAAAACGCAAAGACGGCTCTGTCGCCTGGCTCGCCCAGATCGCGACCCGGGGGGATGGTAAAAACTGTCTTGCGCGAGAACCGGACCTTCGAGCGCCGCTCGGTCGCAGCGGCCTGGATCGAGAAGCGCGAAGAGGATCTGGCCAAGCCCGGAGCGCTGGACGCTGCACCCGAGGATGGGCGGAAACGCAAGAACGTCACCCTCGGCGATGCCATCGACAGGTATATCGAGGACAGTGCCAAGGTCATGGGACGGACCAAGGCGCAGGTGCTCAAGAGCATCAAGGATTACGACATCGCAAACAAGTCTTGCGCCAGTATCGGCAGCGCAGATCTCGTGGCTTTCGCCAAGGAGAAGCTGAAGACAGGTGTCGCGCCGCAGACTGTGGCGAACCACCTGTCGCATCTGAGCGCCATCTTCATGCTGGCCGGCCCTGCCTGGAACATTCCGCTCGACGCAGGCGCGATGCGCGACGCCTTGATCGTCTGCAAGCGGCTTGGCCTGACGCGGAAGAGCCGGCAGCGCGAGCGGCGGCCGACGCGGGAGGAGCTCGACCTCCTGATGACGCATTTCCACGACCGCTCGACACGCCGTCCCACCGCGGTTCCGATGCACCGGATCACGGCATTTGCGATCTTCTCGACCCGGCGGCAGGAAGAAATCGTTCGGATCAGGTGGACGGACCTTGATGCCGGGGGCAAGCGCATCCTGGTGCGCGACATGAAGAATCCCGGTGATAAAATCGGCAACAACGTCTGGTGCGATCTGCCGGATGAGGCGCTGGCAATCATCGAGGCGATGCCCAGGCTGTCGGACCGGATCTTTCCCTATACTACCGACGCGATCTCGGCGGCCTTCACGCGGACCTGCCATCTGCTGGGCATCGAGGATCTGCACTTTCACGACCTGCGGCACGAGGGCGTCTCGCGGCTGTTCGAGCTGGGCTACAGCATCCCGCATGCAGCGGCGGTGTCGGGGCACCGGTCCTGGAGTTCGCTGAAACGCTACACCCATGTCCGCCAGACCGGCGACAAGTTCGAGGGCTGGGCCTGGCTCTCCGAAGTCTCGGAAATCGACCCCCGGCAGCGCGTCAGGCGGCCGATGCGGTCGCACGCCGCCGAAAGCCTGCAGTTCAAGCCGGTCCGGCGGCCAAGGTAAAGCGTGCAGGATCGGCCCGAGGTCAGGCGGGGCACCTGCCGGAACCTGTCGTGGATCCGCAGCACCGATCCGATTCTGGCGCTATCCGAGGTGACCATGTCGCGGTCGGCCCTGGACAGGTCTCTGATACAGGCCACGTCATCGCGATGTTCGCCGGCTGCCCCTGGGCGGGCGTTGCACAGCCCATCACATCTGCCTGGCAAAAGAATCTTTTGCTAGGTATAGTCATGCCAAGCAAAACCTGAAGATGATTGGCATGACCTCTCTCAGCAGCATCGCGATGAGCGCCTATACCGATCTTGTGCGGCTCCTGAAGGACGACGCCTTGTCCCGCGTTGACGGCGCGCCGACGCTGAAGCGGCGGGGCGACAAGGCCTATTGGTATGCCGCCCGCCGCGTCGGGTCGGAGATGCGATTCACCTATATCGGCGAAGACACGGCCGAGACCCAGGCACGCATCGCGCAACTCGAAGACCTGCGCAGAACCGCAAGGGAACGGCAGGAAACCCGCTCGAGGCTCGTCCGGTTGCTGCGCGCCGAAGGCATGACGCCGACGGATCGCGCGACCGGCTCCATCCTGTCGGCCATGGCCGACGCAGGCACCTTTCGTCTGGGTGGCACGCTTGTCGGCACGAACGCATTTCGCCTCTACGAAGGCGAGCTTGGCCTCCGCCTGCCTTTGGGGGGCATGGCCAATACCAGTGACATCGACATCGCGCAGTTCCGCAAGCTCAGCCTCGCCCTGGAGGATCAGGTCGATCCGGGCATGGCCGAGACCTTCTCGGCGCTGAAATTCGCCCCCTTGCCCGGCGTCGAGCAGGGCCGCACCTGGCGCTGGTCCCAGGGGGGCAGCGGGCAACTGGTGGAGTTCCTCACGCCCGCCTTCGGTGACGAAATTATCCAGGACCTGCCCGCCCTTGGTGTCAGTGCGCAGGCGCTGAACTACCTCAACTTCCTGATTGCGGAACCGATCCATGCGGCGGCGCTCTACCGCTCCGGCATCCTGGTGCAGGTGCCGCGCCCCGAGCGCTTCGCGATCCACAAGCTGATCATCGCAGACCGTCGCCGCGACGGCGCAGGCAGCCTCAAGGCCGCCAAGGATCGGGAGCAGGCCGCATTCCTGATCGCGGCACTGGCCGAGGACCGGCCCGACGAGTTGCGGCAGGCCCATGCCGCGGCAATGTCCACAGGCCCGCGCTGGCGCGAACATATCGGAAATTCGCTGCAAAGACTGCCGGAGACCCGGAAGATCCTCGAAAACCTGGCCGCCTGAGCCGCGACCCGGCGGCAGTCCCCACTGTTAAAGCGACTTCTCCTTGCCGCCGCCCGATCCGCTGCCACCCCGCCGCGCCTTCGCAAACCCGCGATCCGTGGCGATGAACCGCTCCAGCATGGGCACGATCAGTCGCGCGGGCGGGATCGGTGGCTGTCCCGCGTCGCGGCCGAGGATTTCGCCATAGGCGACGAGATCACGGTGCAGGGCGGCGGGCAGGTCCACGGTGAGTTTCACCGGCTTGTCATCGGCGATTGGTCCGAGTTTCAGCTTGGCCATCTCAACCTCCCTGCGGGGCGATCACCAGATCGCGGGTGACGAGCACGCGCACCGGAAAGCCCGGGCGGAT
>NZ_DSDD01000253.1:0-5173 GCF_011048875.1 Rhodovulum sp. | reverse complement strand
GGAAGCTGCACATGTCGAGACCGTTCCCGCCGACAAGATGCTCTGGCACGACGACGCGCCGCCATCTGCCGTGGGCATCGTGGTCTCCGGCTATCTGCGTTTCCAGCGTCACAGCCGCGATGGCACCGGGCTGATCTCGCTTGCCGTCGCGCGGCGCGACATCGCCGATCTTCTGGCCACCTCGGTCGAGACGATCTGCCGGGTCTTCAAGACGCTCGAACGCGATGGCCTGATCCGCCTGCTGGATCCGGCCCATATCCTGTTTCTCGACATCGACGCATTGGCCGAACGTACCGACCTGACCGATGGCGAAGTTCCTTGCGCGCCGGGGCCTGTCGGACCGAAACCCGGTCTCGCGCACGGGCCGATGACACTCATCAATGCATCATCTGCGGGTGAGCCATTAGTCTCGGTTCTGCCAGCATGGAGGGGTGGACGACCGGATTGAGCGCCGCAAAGGCTATCTGGGGGTGGGCCTGATCCGGGGGGGATCGTCATTGCCCGGGGCGCGCGCGGGCGTTGACACGCGCAGCGCCGGGGCGTTGCTCTCCATGCTGTGCATCTACGAAAGAATGTCATGAGTGCTCCACGCCGGACCGCCCGGCGCGGCGCATCTCAGGCTTTCGGGCTGGCCAGTTCGGTCCGCAGAACGTCCTGCAACTCGGTTTCCGAGAGATAGATCGCGCATCCGCTCCGTTCCGCAGCAATCACCTTCGCCAGTCGCGAGGGCATCTCCGCGCGCAGTTGCGCCAGGATGGCCGGGGGCGCGAAGATCGCGAGCCGGTCGAAATCTCCGGCAACCCGGTGCGTTTCCAGGATCTGCACCACCTGACGCACGAAGTCGCGCTGGTCCAGGGCCAGAGGATCGCTGCTACCTTCAGGGACAGGCGGCGGGATCGGGGCGGCGGCCCCCGCATCGACGGGCGGATGCTGCATCGCCTCGATCAGGTGACGGTGCCTGGCCCGCATTACCAGTTGCGTGGCCAACCCGCCCGCGCCGGGCAGGGAAAGCCCGCGCAAAATGCGCGCGCGCGTCGCCGTCATCGCAAGCCCCCAGACCCGGACGCTTCCCATGGCAAGCCCCCCCCTTGCGGACAGATCGCCCTGTCTGCCACGCGGCCAATGCCCTGTAATTGACCGCCGTCAAGCACCGCACAGACGTCAGGGGATGGGAGGCGGAATACGCTTGATGCCGGACATCTCGCCCAAAGGACCACATATCCCTTTCGGGGCAGCCATATCGGCGCTGCGCGGCCGGGAGGTGTGTTTCCCATCTCGCGTTCCGATCACTCCAGATCGCAGCACGGGGGACCCGAATGCACCGTCCCCGCCCGGCCCAATTCCGCGCGACCGGGCGCGGCATTCACTCCGCGGCGCGGTTTTCCGCCGGGCCGTTGGCGTCACCGGCATCGGGCGCAGAACGCTCCACGAAGATTCCAATCTCCGTCCGCGCGATCCGGCGCAGGATGCGAAAGATGTCGTCGAAGGTCTGGGTCAGTTCGATCTCTCTTGTATAGGTGTGCAACCGACGCGGCGCATCGGCCCTCAACCGCACGACCTCGTGCGCGGCGGCCTCCTCCATCAGCGCCGAGAACCCTGCCTTCATCTCGCGCACCTTTTTCGCTGGCCCGGCATCCTGCGCCTCCAGCGCGAAGGCGATCCCGTCGAAGGCGCGCAGAACCTCGCGATGCAGCCGCCCCAGCATCGCCGCGGTTTGCGGGCTTATCACCACGTTCTCCTCGTGGCGCTTGCGCGCCGAGGTCACAAGCCCCGTGGCCACCAGATCGCCGATATGTTCAAGGTCATTGGCGATGCGCATCAGCGCCAGCAGCCGTTTGGACTGTTCCTCGGGCAGTCGGCCCAGGCCCGCCTCTCTCAGATAACCGACGATCTCGCGGTGCAGCAGGTCCACAGCGCGGTCCGCCACCTTCAGCCGGTCGATCTCGAACGGGCTGCCCGAGACGACCGTAGGCATTGCAGCGTCCAGCTGGCTCCGGACAAGCTCGGACAGGTGCCCCACCTCGAGCCGCGCGGCATCCAGGGCGAAGGCGGGCACCTGAAGGAGTTGCCGGTCCAGATGGCGCGGTGCGTGCAGCGGCTCGACCCGCTCGGGCCGGTCCGGCAGCAGCCAGAGCACCAGGCGGCTGAGTTGCCCGGTAAAGCCCAGGAACAGGAACGCATTGGCCAAATTGAAGATCGTGTGGGCATTGGCCAGATGGCGCGGCGTCGAGGCGCCCTCGGGGGCGGAGAGTTGCGCCAGAACCGCAAGCTGGTCGATGAACCCGATCCAGAGCACGACCCCCGCGACATTGAAGATCACATGTACCATCGCCGCCCGGACCGCCTCGCGCGGCTGCCCGATTGAGGCTAGAAGCGCGGTCATGCAGGTGCCCACATTGGCGCCCAGCGCGATCGCGATGGCTGTTTCCAGGCCGACCAGACCCTGCCCCGTCAGCACGATCGCAAGTCCGGTCGAGATGGATGAGGATTGCAGCAACGCGGTCAGAAGCGCCCCGGCCAGGGCCGCCAGCACCACATTGTCGAGTGTCGCCAGCAGATCGAGAAAGGCCGGAACGTCGCGCAGCGGCGCCATCGCCGTCTTCATGGTTGCCATGCCGAAGAAGATCAACCCCATCCCCAGCACGATCCGCCCGATCTCGGCATGACGGCTGCGCCGCGCCAGCAGCGAGCCGAAAAAGCCCAGCGACAGCATCGGCAAGGCCAGCGCATCGACATCGAAGGCCAGAACCTGCGCGGTCAGCGTCGTGCCGATATTGGCGCCCAGGATCACCGCGACGCCCTGCGCCGAGGTCATCAGCCCGGCCGAGATGAATCCCACCAGCAGCACCGTCGTCACCGAGGAGGACTGGATCAGCGCCGTCACCACCGCCCCCGCGGTCAGCCCGGCAAAGCGGTTGCCGGTCATCCGCGCCAGGATCGTCTTCATCGACTCGCCCGCGACCTGCTTGAGCGCGCGGGTCATGATCTCCATCCCGAAGAGGAACAGCGCAAGCCCACCCACCATCGTCGCCGCGATGGTGCCGACCTGATCGAGGCCGGGGGTCATGCGGCACGCCCCTGCCCGCCGCAGCCATTGGCCGCGCAGCGATTGGGGGTCATGTTGCCATGTCGTGGCATGGGAGGCTCCGGCCAGATGACGCGGAACGGGCACCGTCAAGGGGCCGCTTCGCCTGCATCGCTGACGCGCAAGTTCACAACACCTGCGGTGCCTTGGCAACGGCAAAGCGGACCGCGCCGGGGGGCAAGCACCGCGCGGCGACAAGGGGGAGGATGGGTCCCTGCCGGAGAGGTCTGTCAGGCCGACGGTTGGCAACGGCACGCCCCCGGCGCCCGCATTTCAATAGCCATGCGCGTGGTTTTTCAGCATCATCTCGCCGAAACGCGTGTTTTCCGAACCGGATTTCTGCTCTTGTCCCGATCCCGGGCCACGTCGATTAAACTTTGCGCACGCCGTGGCCACGGCCGCCGAACAATACCAAGTAGAGCGACCCATGTTCCGACATGCCCCTGCCAGCTTCGCCGCCGCGGCACAGCCTGATGAAATTCCTCGGCCAGAACCCCGGCGCCCCCGTGATCGCGGTGATGATGGTCCATGACAAGCCGCCCTTCGCCATGGTCGGGCGCAAGTCGCTGGGCATCGAAGCGCCGGGCGATATCGCAGGCAAGGTGCTGGGCGCCCGCCCCCCGATGGCGACGGGGCGCAATTCCCGAGCTTCGCCGCCGGGAATGGCATCGACATGGCGACGGTTACGGTCGAACCTGTGGGCTTCCCGGTGCGCGAGCCGATGCTGGCCGAGGGCAAGGGGGCCGCGGTCACGGGCTTTTCCTTCTCCTCGACGCTGAACCTCAAGCGGCTCGGCGTTCCGGCCGAGGATATCCCGGTGATCCTGATGGCCGATCATGGCGTGGCGCTTTACGGCAACGCGATCATCGCCAACAGCGATTTTGCCCGGGCCAATCCCGAGGTGATCACCGGCTTCCTGCGCGCCGTGGCCAGGGGCTGGAAGGACACCGTGGCCGACCCCGGGGCCGCCATCGACAGTCTGATCCGGCGCAACCCCGCCGCCGACAAGGCACTCGAGACCGAGCGGCTCCAGATGGCGCTGGCCGACAATGTGATGACCGACTGGGTCATGGCCAATGGCATGGGCAATATCGACCCCGAGCGCATGGCGCTGGCCATCGAGCAGACGAAATCGGTCTACGAGTTCATCAACGCGCCCGACATGGCGCTGTATTTCGACGCCTCCTTCCTGCCCGCTGACGGCAGCCTGTCGATGGAGTGACAAGGGTTCCGCCCCCAGGTCCGCCTTGCGCCGGCCCGGGGGCGATCCCTCATCCGGCATGGACAATCTCATCGACATCAAGGGCGTCACCCACGCCTATCGCACAAAGTCCGGCCCGCTGCCGGTGCTGGACGATCTGAACATCTCGGTGCCCGAGGGCGAATTCGCCGCCGTCTTTGGCCCCTCGGGCTGCGGCAAGTCCCCCCTGACGCGGCTGATCGCGGGGCTGATGAAACCCGACCGGAGAGAGGTCTGGCTGCATGGCGAACGCGTCACCGGCCCGCGCAGGACGGTAGGCATGGCGTTCCAGAACCCGGTCCCGCTGGAATGGCGCACGATCCTGCAGAACGTGATCCTTCCGCTCAAGATCATCGCGCCGGGGATGCCGCGCCGGGACCGAGAGGCGCGCGCGCTGCACCTGCTCGAGATGGTCGGCCCGAAGGGTTTCGAGCACAAGCGCCCGAGCGAGCTGTCGGGCGGCATGCGCCAGCGCGCCAGCCTCTGCCGCGCCATCGTGCACAAGCCCGACGTGCTGGTCATGGACGAACCGTTCGGTGCGCTCGACGCCTTCACCCGCGAGGATCTGTGGCAGACCATGCGCGATCTGCGCGTGGCCGAACCCTTCACCTGCGTTCTCATCACCCATGACCTGCGCGAAAGCGTCTTTCCGGGCGATCAGGTCTTCGTGCTGTCGGGTCGGCCTGCCCGCACCCAGGCCGTGCTGGATGTGACCCTGCCCGCGAACCGCACGCCCGACATCCTGTTCGAGCCCGCAGCCCAGGACATGCTGCATTACCTGCGCGACCAGATCCGCATCGCGCAGGGCCGTGACGGAGAGACCCACTGATGGACATGTTGCGCAAGAT
>NZ_DSDD01000382.1:0-5232 GCF_011048875.1 Rhodovulum sp. | reverse complement strand
CTCGATGGTTTCGTCGTTGACGATCACCCCGTCGCGCACGATCCCGTCATGGCCGTTGGAATTGTAGGGGTCGAGCGCGACATCGGTCATCACCGCGATCTCGGGCACCGCCGCCTTGATCGCGCGGATCGTGCGGTTCGACAGGTTCCCGGGGTTCCAGGCCTCCTCGCACAGCTCGGACTTGAGCGCGGGGTCAGTATAGGGGAACAGGCAGATCGCGGGGATGCCGAGTTCCGCCGCCTCCTCGGCCACCCTGACCACAAGATCGACCGACCGGCGCACCACCCCGGGCATCGAGGGGATCGGTTCTTCCACGCCCGTCCCGTCGCGCACGAAGATCGGCCAGATCAGGTCGCCAACGCCCAGCGCGGTCTCGCAGGTCAGCGCGCGCAGGGCGGCGGTGCGGCGGGTGCGGCGCAGGCGCGTCATCGGGAAGGGGGCGAGGGTGGGGCGCATGGTCAACAGCTCCTTCAACATTGGCTGTGACTGGGTTACACGGATCGGATCGCACCTCAAGAGCGGGATTCGTCACGACAGGACCTCCGGCAGGCGAGGCGCCCGGAACGGAGACAAAGGCCCCGTGAATTTCACCCAGCAAGTCTTCGAGCTGATCGACATGCGGTCATTCTCGAATCTCTGGTACTGGATCGCGCTTGCCGTTCTGTGGTCGACCGCCAGCCACTGGGTTCTGGGCGTGCCCTATGATCTGGTGCAGCGCGCGCGCCGCCAGGGTGGCGAGGCGGCCGAGGACGTGGCCGATTTGGTGCGGATCAATGCCCGGCGCTACCTTTACGTCATGCGCGTTTCGGGGCTGTGGATCAGCGCCTTCGTGAGCTTTGCGCTGACCATGCTGGGGATGCTGGGTTTCGTCTATGGCAACGAATTCTCGCAGGCGGTGTTCCTGTTGCTGGCCCCGATGATTCTGGTCGGTCTCTGGACGGTGCGCACCGCGCGCGCCTATGAACAGCGCAACCCCGGCGGCGAGCGGCTTTTCTGGCTGCTGCGCTGGCACCGGCTGGGGGTGCAGATCATGGGGATCCTGTCGATCCTTGTCACCGCCATGTGGGGAATGTGGCAGAACTTCACGATCGGCGTTCTGGGCGGTTGACAGCGCGCGCCCGGCGCTTATTCCGGCGGCCATGTCACAGCCCTTGCACATCACCGCTGGCGGCGCACCCGAGGGCTTCGACGCCCGACTTCTGGCCCGCGAACTGGAAAAGACCGGCCAGCCGGTGATCCATATCGCCCGCGACGACCGGCGGCTTGCGGCGATGCGCGCGGCGCTGGGGTTCTTTGCGCCCGAGGCGGTGGTTCTGGATTTCCCCGCATGGGACTGTCTGCCCTATGACCGGGTCTCGCCCAATCCCGATGCCGAGGCGGCGCGCATGGCGACGCTGGCGGCGCTGGTCCAGGGCCTGCCGGGGCCGTTCATCCTGCTGACGACGCTGAACGCCATCACCCAGCGCGTCCCGGCCCGCGACGTGCTGCGCGATGCGTCCTTTACCGCGCTGGTCGGCACGCGGGTGGACGAGGCCGCGCTCAGGGCCTTTCTGGTGCGCATGGGCTTCACCCAGGCGCCGACGGTGATGGAGCCGGGCGACTATGCGGTCCGGGGCGGGATCATCGACATCTACCCGCCGGGCCAGCCGGGGCCGGTGCGGCTTGACCTGTTCGGCGACGTGCTGGACGGCGCGCGCCGCTTCGACCCCGCGACGCAGCGCACCACGAAAAAACTGAAGAGGATCGAGCTTGCGCCGGTCTCCGAGGTGATCCTCGATGAGGCCGCGATCACCCGCTTCCGGCAGAACTACCGGATCGAGTTCGGTGCGGCGGGCACCGACGATCCGCTTTACGAGGCCGTCAGCGCGGGGCGCAAGCATGCCGGGATGGAGCATTGGCTGCCCTTTTTCCACGAACGGCTGGAAACGCTGTTCGACTACCTGCCCGGCGCCAGCGTCTGGCTTGACGACCAGGTGACGCCCGCGCGGCTGGTGCGGTGGGAGGGGGTCGCCGACCAGTACGAGACCCGCCGCGAGGCGATGGCCCAGAAAGGCCGGATCGACACGGTCTACAAGCCGTGCCCGCCGGGGCTGCTGTATCTTGACGATGCCGCCTGGGAGGCGGCGCTGGCCGGGCATCGCGTTGTGCAGATGAACCCGCTGCCGCAGGGCACCGGCCCCGGCGTGATCGACGCGGGCGGGCGCATCGGGCGCAACTTCGCGCCTGAACGCAAGCTGGAACAGGTCAGCCTTTTCAGCGCTTTGAAGGACCATGTTCAGACGAGACGCGAGGAAGGTGCCGTGGTGGTTGCCTCCTATTCCGAAGGGGCGCGCGAGCGGCTGAAGGGATTGCTGGAGGACGAGGGCGTGGCGGATGCCCGCCTGGCCGCCGACATCCGCGACGTGACCGAGGGGCGGGGGCTTTTCCTGACCGTCTGGGCGCTGGAGCACGGTTTCGAGGGGCCCGGGCTGACGGTCATCTCGGAACAGGACGTGCTGGGCGACCGGCTGATCCGCGCGCCGAAGAAACGCCGCAAGGCCGAGAACTTCCTGACCGAGGCCCAGGCGCTGTCGCCGGGCGATCTGGTGGTGCATGTCGATCATGGTGTGGGCCGCTACACGGGGCTGGAAACCATCACCGCCGCCGGCGCGCCGCACGAATGTCTGGCGCTGGAATATGCCGGTGGCGACCGGCTTTACCTGCCGGTCGAGAACATCGAGCTTCTCAGCCGCTACGGCCACGAGGAAGGGCTGCTCGACAGGCTGGGCGGCGGCGCCTGGCAGGCCAGGAAGGGCAAGCTGAAGGCCCGCATCCGCGAGATCGCCGACCGGCTGATCCGGGTGGCGGCCGAACGTCACCTCAGGAATGCGCCAATCCTGGAACCCAACCACCACATGTGGGAGGCGTTCAGCGCCCGCTTTCCCTATCAGGAAACCGACGACCAGCTGGCCGCCATTGCGGACGTGCTGACCGACATGGCCTCGGGCACCCCGATGGACCGGCTGATCTGCGGCGATGTGGGATTTGGCAAGACCGAGGTCGCGATGCGCGCGGCCTTCGTCGCGGCCATGTCGGGCGTGCAGGTCGCGGTGATCGCGCCCACCACGTTGCTTGCGCGCCAGCATGCCAAAAGCTTTGCCGAACGCT
The DNA here is from genome assembly GCF_011048875.1 of Rhodovulum sp. Classification (NCBI taxonomy): domain Bacteria; kingdom Pseudomonadati; phylum Pseudomonadota; class Alphaproteobacteria; order Rhodobacterales; family Paracoccaceae; genus Rhodovulum; species Rhodovulum sp. The sequence continues at coordinate 2,085 of NZ_DSDD01000382.1, read as the reverse complement.
TCCGCGGCTTTCCGCTGGAGGTGCGCCAATTGTCGCGATTCGTCCCCGCGAAAGAGGCCACGGCGACGCGCGCCGGGCTGGCCGAAGGGGCGGTCGATATCGTGATCGGCACCCATGCGCTGCTGGCCAAGGGGATCCGGTTTCGCAATCTCGGCCTGCTGATCATCGACGAGGAGCAGCATTTCGGCGTGAACCACAAGGAACGGCTGAAGCAGTTGCGCTCGGACGTCCACGTCCTGACGCTGACCGCGACGCCCATTCCCCGCACGCTGCAGATGAGCCTGACGGGCGTGCGCGACCTGTCGATCATCGGCACGCCGCCGGTCGACCGGCTGTCGATCCGCACCTATGTCAGCGAGTTCGACATGGTGACGGTGCGCGAGGCGCTGCTGCGCGAGCATTACCGCGGCGGGCAAAGCTTCTTCGTCGTGCCCCGGATCGCGGATCTGCCCGAGATGGAGGCGTTCCTGCGCGACCACGTCCCCGAAGTGTCGTTCGTGGTGGCGCATGGCCAGATGGCCGCGGGCGAACTCGACGACCGGATGAACGCCTTTTACGACGGCAAGTATGACGTGCTGCTGGCCACGACCATCGTGGAATCGGGCCTCGACATCCCGACCGCCAACACGATGATCGTCCACCGCGCCGACATGTTCGGACTGGCGCAGCTTTACCAGATCCGCGGGCGGGTGGGGCGGTCGAAGACGCGGGCCTATGCCTATCTGACCACCAAGCCGCGCGCGCCGCTCACCCCCCAGGCGCAGAAGCGGCTGCGCGTGCTGGGCAGCCTCGACACGCTGGGGGCGGGCTTCACGCTGGCCTCTCAGGATCTGGACATCCGCGGTGCGGGCAACCTGATCGGCGAGGAACAGTCGGGCCATGTGCGCGAGGTCGGCTTCGAACTGTACCAGTCGATGCTGGAAGAGGCGATCGCCCGGATCAAGTCGGGCGAACTCGAGGGGCTGAGCGATGCCGATACCGACTGGTCGCCGCAGCTGAACCTCGGGGTTCCGGTGATGATCCCCGACCATTACGTGCCCGATCTGGACGTGCGGCTTGGGCTTTACCGGCGGCTGTCGGGGCTGTCGACCAAGGTCGAACTCGAAGGCTTCGCCGCCGAACTGATCGACCGGTTCGGCAAGCTGCCGAAAGAGGTCAACACGCTGCTTCTGATCGTGCGGATCAAGGCGATGTGCAAGCGGGCGGGGATATCCCGGCTGGATGCCGGGCCCAAGGGCGCGACGGTCCAGTTCTGGGGCGACAGGTTCGCCAATCCCGCCGGGCTGGTCGATTTCATCCAGGGCCAGAACGGACTGGCCAAGGTCAAGGACAACAAGATCGTCATCCGCCGCGACTGGACCAGGGACAGCGACCGGATCAAGGGCGCCTATGGCATCGCGCGGGATCTGGCCGAAAAGGTGAAGAACACGGCGTAAGTGACTTACGTCGCCGGGCGTTCCGGGAATTTCCGGATCAGCAGGAAGGCCGCGGCAACCGCCAGAAGGACGCCGGTTGCCAGCGGCCGCGGCGTGCCGTCGAAAGCCTGGCCGACCGGCACCGCCAGCAGCGCCGACATCACCGTGGCCAGCGCGCCGATGATCGAGGCGGCCATGCCCGCAACATGGCCCAAGGGCTCCATAGCCAATGCATTCAGGTTGCCGATGGTCAGGCCCAGCATCCCGAACAGCGTGATCGCCCACAGCATGAAGGCCGCAAATTCGGCCCCCGGCGGCAGAATCCCGCTCCAGAACAGCGCCGCCATCGCGACCGACAGCGCAAGCTGCGCACTCAGCGTGACCCGCACCAGAAAGCGCATGCCCAGACGGCCCACCAACATCGCGTTGGTGAAACTCGCGCTTCCCGCGATCACCGCGATCAGGGCGAACCACAGCGGAAAGCTGTCCCCGCGGCCGAAATGGATGTCGAAGATCTGCTGGATCGAGGTCAGCAGCATGAACAGCACCGCGCCGCCCAGGATCACCGGCTTGCGGCCGAACGAATCCGACAACGGCCCCACAACCAGCGTGCCGATCCCCATTGCCGCGACGAAGACGAGCACGACGAATTGCGCATGGTTGAGATTGG
>NZ_DSDD01000105.1:0-5244 GCF_011048875.1 Rhodovulum sp. | reverse complement strand
GGTCCCCGCCGGGCGGTTTGACGCGGGCGCCATTGCGGCCCATCCTGCACCGGACAACGGACAGGGGGATGCCGATGACCGGGGCCAGGACACCTACCGACGACAATGCCCGCCACGCCGCCAAAAAGACGTGCGAGCTTCCATGACCTTCGACCTGCCGCCCGACGACGCCCCGCCGCCGATGCCCGTGATCGACGTGCCGATGCTCGACCCAGTGCCGCCGCGCCGGGGACGGGCGTTGATGATCCAGGGCACCAGTTCGGATGTGGGGAAAAGCCTGCTGGTCGCGGGGCTGGCCCGTGCCTATACCCGGCGGGGCCTGAAGGTCGCGCCGTTCAAGGCGCAGAACATGTCGAACAACGCCGCGGTGACGGTGGACAGCGACCTGCCCCCCGGCCCGGATGGCGACACCCCGCGGGGCGAGATCGGCCGCGCGCAGGCGCTGCAGGCGCGAGCGGCGGGTCTGCCGCCATCGATTCACATGAACCCGGTCCTGCTGAAGCCGCAGGCGATGGTTGGCTCGCAGGTCGTGCTGCGCGGGCGAGCCTTGGGCAACTGGCCCGCGCGGCATTATCACAACCTCAAGCCGCTGCTGTTACCCGCGGTGATCGACAGCTACCGTCGGGTCGCGGCCGAGGCCGACCTGGTGCTGGTCGAGGGGGCCGGCGCGGGCACCGAAACCTGGCTGCGGCACTGCGACATCACCAACATGCGCCTGGCCGAAGAGGCCGACCTGCCGGTGGTGCTGCTGACCGACAACGACAGGGGCGGCGCGATGGCGGCCGTGGTCGGGTCGTGGCTGTTACACACCGAAGATGAGCGCGCACGGATCAAGGGGTTTCTGGTCAACAAGTTCCGCGGCTATTTCTCGCTTTACGAACCCGCCTGCAAGACGATCACCGAAACCACCGGCTGGCCGCTTCTGGGCGTGGCGCGCTGGTTCGACAGGGCCGCCCATCTGCCCGCCGAGGACGCGCTGGCGCTGGAGCGGCCGCAGAGGTCGGGCGGCGCGGGCCTTGTGATCGCTGTGCCGCAGATCGCGCGGGCCGCGAATTTCGACGATCTCGACCCACTGTCCTCGGAGCCGGGCGTCGATCTGCGCTGGGTCAAACCCGGCGAGCCGATTCCGGCCGAGGCCGATGTGGTGCTGCTGCCCGGCTCCAAGACGACCCGCCCCGCGCTGGAGGCGCTGCGCGCCGAGGGCTGGGATGTCGATATCCTGGCCCATGTGCGCCGGGGTGGCCGGGTGGTCGGCATCTGCGCGGGCTTCCAGATGCTGGGCCGTGCGGTGCGCGACCCCGACGGGATCGAGGGGTTGGCGGGCGAAACGCCGGGCCTTGGCCTTCTGGATATCGAGACGACGATGACGCCCGAGAAACGGCTGGTCGAGATCGACGCCGAGGATGCGCTCAGCGGCGAGCGCGTCACCGGCTATGAGATGCATATGGGTCGGACCGAGGGCGCAGCGCTCGACCGCCCCTGGCTGCGGCTGAACGGAGTGGCCGAGGGCGCGGTGTCCGCCGATGGCCGCGTGATGGGCGCCTATGTGCACGGGCTCTTCGGGGCGGACGGCTTCCGGCGGCACTGGCTGACCGCGATGGGCGGGCGCGCCTCGGGCCTCGACTACGAGGCGCAGGTCGAAGGCGCGCTCGACGCGCTGGCCGACCAGTTGGAACACGACCTGGACCTCGACGCGCTCCTTGCGCTGGCGCGATGACCGCAAAACGGCTGATGGTGCTTGGCACCGGATCGGACGTGGGCAAGAGCCTGCTGGTCGCGGGCCTGTGCCGCGGCTGGGCGCGCCGCGGCCTGAAGGTCGCGCCGTTCAAGGCGCAGAACATGTCGAACAACGCCGCCGTCACCGCCGATGGGGGCGAGATCGGCCGGGCGCAGGCCTTGCAGGCGCGCGCGGCGGGCGTGCCGCTGACGGTGCACATGAACCCGGTGCTGCTGAAACCGGAAACGGATGTGGACGCGCAGGTTGTGGTGCAGGGCCGCGTGTTGGGCCGGTATTCGGCCAGCGCCTATCAGCGGCTGAAGCCCGAGCTTCGCGGTGCGGTCTGCGCCAGCCTCGACACCCTCTCGGCGACCCATGACCTGGTGCTGGTCGAGGGCGCGGGCAGCGGAGCCGAGAGGTATCTGCGCCCGCGGGACATCTCGAACATGGGGCTGGCCGAGGCCGCCGATCTGCCCGTGGTACTAGTGGGTGACGAATCGCGCGGCGGCGTCACGGCGGCGGCGATCGGGCATCACCGGCTGTGGACCGCGTCGGAACGCGCCCGTGTCGCCGGCGTCATCGTCAACAAGTTCCGCGGCGATCCGGGTGTCTTCGCCCCTGCGGCCGAGGATATCCTGACCGAGACCGGTTGGCCCGTGCTGGGCCTTCTGCGCTGGTCCGACGCCGCGCGTGCGCTGCCCGAGGAGGATTCGCTGGGCTTCGGGCGCAAACGGGGTGCGGGGAGCGGTCTGGTCGTCGCCGTGCCGGAACTGCCGCGGATGGCGAATTTCGATGACCTCGACCCGCTGGCGGCCGAGTCCGGCGTCGATCTTCGCTGGATCCGTCCGGGCCAGCCGATTCCCGGGGACGCGGATGTCGTCCTTCTGCTCGGTTCCAAGGCAACACGATCAGCGCTTGAGACCTTGCGGGCCGAGGGCTGGGACATCGACATCCGCGCCCATATTCGGCGCGGCGGACGGGTGGTCGGCCTGTGCGCGGGGTTCCAGATGCTGGGCCACATGGTGCGTGACCCTGACGGCATCGAGGGGCCGCCCGGAGCGAGCGCGGGGCTGGGTCTGCTTGACATCGACACGACCCTGACGGGCGATAAGCAGCTGGTCGAGATCGACGCACAGGACGCGATCAGCGGTGCGCGCGTCACCGGATACGAGATGCACATGGGGCGGACTGCGGGGCCGGGCCTCGACCGGCCTTGGCTGCGGCTGGACGGGCGGGCCGAAGGTGCCGTTTCGCAGGACGGCAAGGTCATGGGCAGCTACCTGCACGGGCTGTTCGGTGCGGACGCGTTTCGCGCGCATTGGCTTAGGGCGATGGGCGGGATGGCGGCCGGGACGGATCATGCCGCACGGCTCGACGCCGCCCTGAACGCCTTCGCCGACGAGATCGAGGCCGATCTCGATCTCGACCGGCTGCTGGCCGCGGCGCGGTAGGCGCGTCAGCTTTGGGGCTCGGGCCAGGTCCGGTGAAGATCGTCGATCATGAAGGGATGGACATGCGCGCGTCCCTCGCGCAAATGTGGATGGCCGGACGGCAGGTCGTCATGGCGGTGCGGCAGAACCTGCGGATCGCCTGCGGGCCAGACCCGGGGGGCATCCCCGGCCCGGCCAGCGCGAGCCCCGCCAGACCGACAAGCGCCGCCCCTGCTCCCCCCCCCAGCGTCATCAGCGCCCTGGCCAGCGGATAGCAGACGGGCCAGCACCAATGGGACAGCGCGAACCGCGCGGCGAAGACCGCTGGCCGGTTCTCGGGGGTGGAGGACCGTCGCAACAGATGACCCGTCGGCGTCAGCACGTTGGAATGGCCCAGCCCGATGAACAGCCAGGCCAGCAGTAGAGCGCTCCGGCTCAGGCCCGCCGTGCCGATGGCCGGCGCGAGGCCCAGTAGTCCCGCAACCATCAGCGCGGCGCCCAGAAAGAGCGCATCGCAGGACAGCACCGCCAGGAGCAGCGCGGCGAGCGTCGGACCGAGGATGTTCTCCGGATCTCAGGCGAGCCGCGACAGCGCCAGCGCCGCGTGATGCCCCGCCAGATCATAGGGCAAAAGCCCCAGTGCGACGGTCGCCAGACCCGTTCCCAGCAGGGCCACGACCTGCGCGGCGAAGAGGTGGCGATAGGTCCGGTCGACGAGAATGTCGAACATGCGGCTTTACCCTGGCAAGGTGTTCCGGGATTTGCAGTGGCGACGCCGCACCTTAGTCCTCGCCTCCCCGTCCCGGCGGTTTCGGTCGGCGCACGGGCGGGTCAGTCTGCGGCTTTCCGGACCAGACTACAGGGTATTCCAGCCAGCGCTGGATGAAGTTCCAGGACTTGAAATAGCCGTCATGGGGCAGGATACAGGCCGAACAGTCCTTTCGGATCAGCCCGTTCCGGTCGGTGTAGACCTTGTAGGGACCGGGGCATTCATAGGCGATCAGCGGGCAGTAGCAGAACAGGCAATTGAACTCGCGCTGCACGCCCTTGTGGCAGGGCAGGAAGGGGCAGTCCGTGTTGGTGAAGCCCTTGAACCCTTCGTTCGTCGTCGTGTTCTTGGGTTGCATGGAACGCAACTCCTTTCGGCGACCCGACGGTTCGCGCATTCCCCGCACGGCCGACAGGCGCATGGGTGGCCTCCGCGACCCAAAGGGTTCGGGACAGCCTCTGACCAGGGTTGGGGACAGGAGGCGCCGGTGTGCGGGCGCGGCAAAGGGCCGGACCCGCATCCTGCCTCCGGGCCCGCCGCCCGGGGTCGGTTCGACGCTCTGGCAGGTCTCCTGGCTTGCGGGTCTCGGCCCTTTCATCCGCCTTCCCGGCTTCGGCGCCGGTGGCAATCGGACAAGGGCTCGCCGCTCACAGTTGCGGGGGCAGCGCCGGGTTCGCACCGGCTTCCCTTTTCACTCCCCTAGCGGGAGCACCAGAACGCCTCCGACACTGGCCGCAAGCAAAGCCACCGTCAAGCGGGCCGCGCGCCCTTGAGCCGCATCGGCAGGCCCGAGACGACGAGTTCCACCTCGTCCGCCATCAACGCCACGCGCTGGTTCAGCCAGCCCTGCGCATCGCGGAAGGCGCGCACCAGCGCATTCTCGGGCACGATGCCCATGCCGACCACGTTGCTGACAAGGATCACCGGGCTTCGCTGACGGGCAAGGGCTGCAAGCATGGTCTTCGCCTCCGGGTCCCAGTCCCGCTCCTCCATCATCAGGTTCGACAGCCACAGCGTCAGACAGTCGACCGGCCGCCGCCCGCGCCCGTCAGTGCGATCGAGCGCCCCTGCGAGGTCGAAAGGTTGCTCGACCGTGGTCCAGCCCTCCCCCTGATCGGAAATGTGCTTGGCGATCCGCGCGCGCATTTCCTCGTCCTCGGCGCGGGCGGAGGCGATGTAGGGTCGGGATTCATAACCGGAACATGACCACGGCAGCCAAGGCGGATGCGGACAGGAAGACCTTCGGGCACCTGTCGTAACGGGTCGCGACCCGTCGCCAGTCCTTGAGGCGGGCAAAGCTGTTCTCGATCCTGTGGCGCTTTCGATAG
>NZ_DSDD01000127.1:0-5269 GCF_011048875.1 Rhodovulum sp. | reverse complement strand
CCCGTGACGGCCAGATCCACCCCGTCCTCGGAGCGGGTCAGCGTCAGCGTGACCTCGCCGCTGCGCGAGGCACCCAGCGCCACCAGCGCCTCGCATCCGGGCAGGGCGGCCATCAGGTCGGGATGCAGGAGCCGGCAATCGGGGATCGCGACGATCTGATCGCTGGCCCGCCCGTGAAAGCCGACCAGAACGCCCTTTTTCGTGCGCCGCCCGGCCAGAACGGCGCGGCGGCGGCTGGCGGGGGGCGAAGTGTGGACCGGGTCCAGCGGCGCGGCCAGCCCCTGCCCCGCCAGCGCGGTTTCGACCACGCCGGTCTTCCACGCGGCCACGAAACCGTCGCTGGCATGTTGCAGCGCGCAGCCACCGCAACTGGCGAAATGCGGACAGGGCGGGCGCACGCGGTCTGCCACCGGCGTCAGGATGCGCGGCCGGGCGATGCGGCCCTCGGCGGCGTCGCCCTCGACCAGTTCGCCGGGCAGCGCCAGCGCGACGGTCAGGCCATCGGACGTGACCCCTTCGCCGCGCAGGGACAGCCGGTCGATCACCAGGCTCATTCCGCCGCCTCGGTGCCGATGAAACCGCCCGATTGGCGCGCCCAGAACCGCGCGTAAAGTCCGTTCTGCGCCAGCAATTCGGCATGGCTGCCCTGTTCGACGATGCGGCCCGCATCCAGCACCACGATCCGGTCCATATGCGCGATGGTCGAGAGCCTGTGCGCGATGGCGATCACGGTCTTGCCCTCCATCACGTTGTAAAGCGTGTCCTGGATCACCGCCTCGACCTCGGAATCAAGGGCCGATGTCGCCTCGTCCAGCACGAGGATCGGCGCGTCCTTGAGGATCACGCGGGCGAGCGCCACGCGCTGGCGTTGCCCGCCCGACAGCTTCACGCCCCGCTCGCCCACCTGGGCGTCATAGCCCGCGCGCCCCTCGGGGTCGCGCAGATCAAGGATGAACTCATGCGCCTCGGCCCGGCCTGCCGCCTCGATCATCTCGGCCTCGCTGGCCTCGGGGCGGCCGTAAAGGATGTTGTCGCGGACCGAGCGGTGCATCAGGCTGGCGTCCTGACTGACCATGCCGATCTGGCGGCGCAGGGATTCCTGAGTGACCTGCGCGATGTCCTGCCCGTCGATCAGGATGCGCCCGCCCTCGGCCTCGTAGAACCGCAGCAGAAGCTTCACCAGAGTCGACTTGCCCGCCCCCGACCGGCCGATCAGGCCGACCTTTTCGCCCGGGCGGATCGTGAGGTCGACCCTGTCCAGCCCCCCGAAGCCGCGCCCGTAATGGTGAGTCAGGGACTGGAACTCGATCCGCCCCTCGCGAAGGGTCAGCGGCTTAGCGTCCTTCGCATCGGTCAGGGTGATCGGCTGGGCGATGGTCTCCATCCCCTCGGCCACGACGCCGAGCGAGCGGAAGAAGCTCGACACCGCCCACATGATCCAGCCGGTCATTGCGTTCAGCCGCAAGGTCAGCGCGGTGGCCGCCGCGACCACGCCCACGCTGGCCGTGCCCTGCATCCACAGAAGGATCGCCCAGCCCACCACGCCCACGATGAGAAAGCCGTTCAGCGCGGTCAGCGCGATGTCCATCTTGGTGAAGATGCGCATCTCGGCGGCAAAGGTCTCGCGCGAGCGGTCGATCGCCTCTTTGGCATAGGCAAGCTCGCGGTCGTGATGGGCGAACAGCTTGACCGCATGGATGTTGGTATAGGCGTCCACCACCCGCCCCGTCACCGCGCTGCGCGCATCCGACGCGGCCTTGGACGCGGGGCCGACCCGCTTCATCGTCCAGCGCACCAGGGCGGCATAGAACACAAGCCAGATCAGCAGCGGCACCGCCAGTCGCGGATCGGCCTGGCCCAGCAGGATCAGCGCGCCGATGGTATAGGCCGCGGCAAAGGCGATGGCGTCGAAGATCTGGAACACCGCCTCGCCCGCCGCGGGGGGTGTCTGCATGATGCGGTTGGCGATGCGGCCGGCGAAATCGTTCTCGAACCAGCCGACCGACTGGCGCAGCACCTGCGCATGCGCCCGCCAGCGGATCAGCGCGCCGAAATTCGGCATGATCGCGTTGTTGAGGATCGCCACATCCAGCCCTTGCAGCACCGGACGCAGGATCAGGATGAAGACCGCCAGCACGATCAGGGTCAGACCGTAATCGTCCCAGACCTGTTCGGGCGTGCCCGAGGACAGGATATCGACCACCTGCCCCATCGCGTGGATCAGCCAGACCTCGACCGCGGCCACGACGATGGCCAGCACGATGGCGGCGACAAAGACCTTGCGGAAGGGCCGGGCATATTCCCACAGGAACGGCGCCAGCCGCTGCGGCGGGGTGTCGGTCTGGCGGTAGGCCGTGTAGGGATCGACCAGGTTTTCGAAGAAGCGGAACACGGGCGGGATGGCCTTGGCGGGGGTTGGCGCGGAACTATAGACCGGGGCGGGGCCAAGGGCCACCATGGCGCGGCTTGAGTGGCCTATGCGTCTCTGTTCCGGCCCGAAACGGCCTTTGGCTGGCCGAGCAGCTCTGCCCGGGTCAGGCTGAACCCCGACTCGATCCAGCGTGTCTCCAGCGCGTCGAGCTGCGCGCCCAGCGCAGGACCGGTGAAGGCGGGCATCAGATCGCGTGCGGTGACGGGGAAAATGGCGGCAGCGCCCTCGGCGATCCGGTCGGACAGGTCGGCCGGGGGGGGCGTGCCGGTCGCGGCGGCGCGCAGCAGCATGGCATCCCGCGCCTCGGCCGCGCCCAGACGGTAGGCCAGCGCGCCGGGCGTGTCGGTCCCGGTCATCGCCTCCTGCAGCCGGGCCAGCCTGCGCGCGTCGGCCTTGCTCAGGCGCAGCCATTTGGCATGATCCGCGCCGCCCAGCGCCACGAGGCGCCGGATCGGGTCGGGCGGCAGGCCCTGCGCGGCCTCGTGATGCACCAGCACCGGCAGCAAGGCCGGATCGGATCCCGGCAGCACCTGCGCCAGCACGCCAGCCTGCGCCATGGCGGCCACGCTCTGGCAGGGGTCGGGCGCAGAGAGCAGCTTGGCGATCTCGGCCCCCACCCGTTCGCGCGACAGGCGGGACAGCCCCTCGACATGCGCGGCACAGGCTGCGAGCCCGTCGGCGTCCAGCCCGCCATCGCCATCGCCATAAAAGGCATGGAACCGGAAGAAGCGCAGGATGCGCAGGTAATCCTCGCGGATGCGGGCATCGGCATCGTCGATGAAGCGCACCCGCCGCGCGATCAGGTCGGGCAGGCCGCCCAGCGGGTCGATCACCTCGCCCTCGGGCGTGGCGTAAAGCGCGTTCATCGTGAAATCGCGGCGATGCGCATCCTCGGCGGCGGTATCGGCAAAGGCCACCACGGCATGCCGCCCGAAGGTTTCCACATCGCGGCGGAAGGTCGTGACCTCATGCGGCAGATGCCCCGCGACCACGGTGATCGTGCCGTGCTCCAGCCCGGTCGGCACCGGCTTCAGCCCGGCCGCCTCGGCCAGGGCGATCACCCGGTCGGGGCGCGCATCGGTGGCGATGTCGATGTCAGAGACCGGCACGCCCAACAGCGCGTTGCGCACGCAGCCCCCGACGAAAAGCGCCTGATGGCCCGCGGCGGTCAGCATGCGGCAGACCGACTGGGTATGGTCGGCAAAGAACCACTCGCCCCGCACCCGGATCATCGCGCCACCCGGTCGGCCAGCGCCCGCAGGATGCGTGCGGTCGCGCCCCAGATGTAATAGGGGCCATGGGGCACGGTGTAGTAATGCCGCCGCTGGCCGCGCCAGAACCGCGACTGGACGACATAGCGCGCGGGATCCATGAGTTCGGCGAAGGGCACTTCGAACACCTCGTCCACCTCTCCGGCCTCGGGGATCGGGTCGAAACAGTCTCTGACATGGCCCAGGACGGGTGTCACGGTAAAGCCCGTAACGGTTTCATGCGACAGCAGGATGCCCAGAACCTCGACCAGATCGGGGGGCAGGCCGATTTCCTCATGCGATTCCCGCAGCGCGGCGGCGACGGGGCCATCGTCGCCCGCATCGAGCTTGCCGCCCGGAAAGGCGATCTGGCCGGGGTGATGCACCAGCCGGGAAGATCGCTTGGTCAGGATCACCCGCAGCCCCGCCGGGCTGGACAGGATCGGCACCAGAACGGCGGCGAGGCGCAACACGCGGCCTTCGGGCATGATGAAATCGGGGTTCAGGTCGTGATCCGAGGTTTCACCGCCCGGCCGGGACAGCGCCCACCGCAGCAGCGTGAGCGGATCACTCCCCGGCATCGCGCCCCTGTTCCGCCTCGAACCCCAGGGTCGCGGGGTCCAGTTCGTAATGCGCACCACAGAACTGGCAATCGGCGGTCACGATCCCCTCGTCGGTGGTCATGTGGCCGATATCCTTGGCCGAGTAGATCGACAGGCTTTGCCGCACCCGGTCCTCGGAACAGGTGCAGCCGAACTTCACCGGCTGGGGATCGAAGACGCGCGGGCGTTCCTCGTGGAACAGCCGGACAAGCAGCTCGGTCGGCTGCACTGCGGGGCCGATCAGTTCCATGTCCTCGACCGTGTCGAGCAGCAGGTTGGCCCGAGCCCAGGCCTCGGCCTCGTCCCCGTCGAGGATGTCATCCGCCTGCAACAGCCCCGCCTCGCCGCTGCCACCCTCGGCCGCGGCGGGGATCGAGGCCGCGGGCATCAGCTGCAGCATCACGCCGCCCGCGCGCCAGCGTTCGGGCCGGCCGGGCAGCCGGGTCCGGCCGAAGCCCAGCGCGAACCGGGTGGGCAATTGTTCGGACTGGGCGAAATAGGTCTCGGCACAGGAAGCAAGCGAGCCGCCGGCGATCGGCGTGATCCCCTGATAGGGCTGCATGTCGCGGCCTTGGTCGATCAGCATCGCGAAATAGCCCTGCCCGATCAGGCCAAAGGGGTCGGCGCCCGGAGTCAGCCGCGCAGCGTCGAAACTGGCATAGGCGCGGATCAGGGCCGGGGCGCCGGGCTCGGTGGGGGCGTAGTAATCGGTCGCGATCAGCCGGGCCGGGCCGTCGCCGCGCACCTGCAAGGACAGCTTCCAGCGCAGCTTGATCGTCTGGCCGATCATCGCGGTCAGCAAGACGGCCTCGGTCACCAGCGCCTCGATTTCGGGCGGATAGCGGTGCTGGGCAAGAACCTGGTCCAGAACGCCATCCAGCCGGGCGACCCGCCCGCGAATATCGCTGCGGTCAAGCTGGAAGGGCAGGACGGTATCGTCCCAGGCGATCTGCGATCCGATGGACATGAGCGTTTCCCTGGTTCTG
>NZ_DSDD01000450.1:0-5289 GCF_011048875.1 Rhodovulum sp. | reverse complement strand
GTCGCGCGGCCCCGCCCCGCGACCGCCCTTCCCCGCCGGGCCCGCGGGCACGAACAGCGTTCCGGCCCCGCGCGGCGCAGGGCCGACGCCCAGGCTTGATCGACGCGACCGGCCGGCGCATCTGCGTTCTTGCCCTTCCGGAGTAGCTGCCATGTTCGAGACCTTCGGCTTCGAGACCCTCACCGCCCCGCAGGCGGCCCTGTTCCTCGGCCTCGCGCTGGGGTTGATCTTCGGCGTGCTGGCCGAGGTCACGGGCTTCTGCTTCCGCCGTGCCGTCGCCGGCCCGGCCGAGACGCGGCGCCCCGCTCTGGGCGTCTGGATGATCGCCCTTGCCGCCGCGATCATTGCCACGCAGGGGGCCGTCGCGGCCGGGCTGATCTCTTTTGACGGCCACCGCTTCCTTTCCCTCGACCTGCCGGTGCTGGCGATCCTTGCGGGCGGGCTGATTTTCGGGGCGGGCATGGTGCTGACGCGGGGCTGCATCGGGCGGCTGACGGTGCTGAGCGGCACCGGCAACCTGCGCACGGCACTGGTGCCGGTGATCGTGGCGATCATGGCCCATACGACGTTGATGGGCGTCCTTGCGCCCCTGCGCACGGGCCTGGGCGCGGTGACGCTGCCCGTGGGTGGTGGGGTCTTGCCGCGCTGCCGGGCGGGGCGCTGGTCTGGTCAGTCGCCGCGACCGCTGTTGCGCCCGGCTTTGGTGTCGGGCTGATAGGTGGCGTGCTGGCCGGTGCGCTGGTGGCATCGCTGGTCGCGGGCCGCTTCCGCTGGCAAAGCTTCACGGGACCGGCCCAGACCGGCCGCCATCTTGCGGGCGCGGCGCTGATGGGCGTGGGCGGCGTGCTTGCGGGCGACTGCACGATCGGCGCGGGGCTCGCGGGCCTGCCCACGCTTGGCCTCTCGGCCTTTCTGGCGCTGGGCACCATCGCCCTGGATGCGCGCGCGACCGAGGCCGCGCTCAGCGCTCCATCCCGCGACGGATCGAACGCACCATCGCCCACACGCCCGCAACGACAAGGGGCGTGAGCAGGGCTGTCAGAAGCCCGGTCGAGACCTCCAGCGCATCGGCCAGCGGATAGACCATGTAGGACACAAGACTGACGGCGTAATAGCTGATCGCCACCACCGAAAGCCCCTCGACCGTACGTTGCAGGCGCAGTTGCAGGTCTGCCCGCTTGTCCATGCTTTCCAGAAGCTTCTGGTTCTGCGCCGAGCGCTCCACGTCGACCTGCGTCCGCAGCAGGTTCGCCGCCCGCACCGCGCGCCTTGTCATGTTGTTCAGCTGCGCCTCGGTCGCCTTGACGGTGCGCATCGAGGGTTCGTAGCGGCGCATCATGAATTCGCGGAATGTCTGGCGATAGCCGAACCGTTCCTCTCGCAGCACCTCGATGCGCTGGTTTACAAGCGCCTCGTAGGCAGTGGTGGCCGAGAACCGGAACGCGGTCTGCGCCAGCAGACTTTCCAGTTCCGCCGAAACCGCCAGAAGGTTGCGCAGCGTCTCCTCGGGCTGACGGTAGCCCTCGCGCATCTCGCCCACGAGTTCGGTCAGTTGCGGGTCGAGTTCGGCCAGACGGGCGGACAATTGCCGCGCGCGCGGCAGACCCAGCATCGACATCGCCTTGTAGGTCTCGATCTCGGTCAACCGCTGCACGATCCGGCCGACCCGCCGCTCGCCCGTGCCCGGCCGCGCAAAGACCGCGAACCGCATGTGCCCACCCGGGTCGATCCGGAAATCGGTCGCCACGATTCCGGCATCGTCGAGGATCGACGAGGCACAAAGGCTTTCGGCCACGAACCAGTCCGACAACCGATCGTCGATATCGTCACGCCCCTCGCGCAACTGTTCGACCCGGATCAGAGCCGAAGTCAGCCGCGCGCCCGGCGCCTTTTCCAGCCAGTCCTCGGAAAACACTTCCCACGCCGCGGGGTCGAAGGGCCGCTCGGCCACGCCGGGGGCGAAGATCGTGTAGGTCACGAATTCCGCGTGGCTTTCCCACTTGATCTTGTAGCGACCCATCGGCCCGAAGAAATGCGTGTCGCCCGGCTTTGGATGCTGGGCGCCGAACCGGTCGAGCAGATCGATCAGATGGGTCCGGTCCGCGTCCCGGTCGCGGCTGATCGCGTCCCTGGGTTGCTTGATTGCGAGGAAGGCCGCGTGGCAGGGCGGCTGCAGTGACGGAAAGGGCCGCGCATGCAGCTCGTTCGTCAGCATGTAGCGCAGCGGGTGGTCTTCGATGGGGGCCATGGCGGGCTCTCGGCTGACTCGGGGCTCAACCAAGCTCTAGCGCATGGATGGGGATTGTAAACGTGACAGCGACGCGCCCCGAGGACATGGCAGGGCCTTGCGCCGGGAAAGGACCGCTTTGCCTGGCTCTTCTTCTTGGTTCAAATACCCATAACCGCACGAAGTGCAAGCAGGCTTGCGCCGAAGGCGCTCAATTGGCAAGCTCGGCGACAATGATAAACGCCCCGCCAACCGGGCGGGGCGTCCGGAGCGCGCTGTGGCGCATTCAGCGCAACTGCGCCAGCAACTTGTCCAGGCTGTCCTTGGCGTCGCCATAGAACATCCGCGTGTTCTCCTTGTAGAAGAGCGGGTTCTCGATGCCTGAATAGCCCGTGCCCTGACCGCGTTTCGAGACGAAGACCTGCTTGGCCTTCCAGACTTCCAGCACCGGCATCCCTGCGATGGGAGAGTTCGGATCGTCCTGCGCCGCCGGGTTCACGATGTCGTTCGAGCCGATCACGATGACCACGTCGGTCGAGGGGAAGTCCTCGTTGATCTCGTCCATCTCCAGCACGATGTCATAGGGCACCTTGGCCTCGGCCAGCAGTACGTTCATGTGCCCGGGCAGACGGCCCGCGACCGGGTGAATGGCAAAGCGCACGGTCTTGCCCTGGTTGCGCAGGTGTTCCGTCAGAGCCGACACCGCGTTCTGCGCCTGCGCCACGGCCATGCCATAGCCCGGCACGATGATGACGCTGTCGGCGTCGTCCAGCGCCGCGGCCACGCCCTCGGCGTCGATGGCGATCATCTCGCCCTCGACCGCCGCCGCGGGCCCGCCCGTGCCGCCGAAACCGCCCAGGATCACGCTGACGAAATGCCGGTTCATCGCGCGGCACATGATGTAGGACAGGATCGCCCCCGACGAGCCGACCAGCGCGCCCACGACGATCAGCAGGTCATTGCCCAGGCTGAAGCCGATCGCCGCCGCCGCCCAGCCCGAATAGGAGTTGAGCATCGAGACAACCACCGGCATGTCGGCACCGCCGATGCCCATGATCAGGTGATAGCCGATGAACAGCGCCAGAAGCGTCATCAGGAACAGCGCCAGGAAACCGCCGCCCTGGAAGTACCAGACCGCCGTCACCACCGACAGGATCGCCGCGGTGGCGTTCAGCAGATGCCCGCCGGGCAGTTTCTTGGCCGCCGTGTTCACCTTGCCCGCCAGCTTGCCATAGGCAACGACCGACCCGGTGAAGGTCACCGCCCCGATCCAGATCCCCAGCACCAGTTCGACGCGCAGGATGTTGATCTCGACGGGCGTCTTCCTGGCCACGATCGCGGCGAAGCCATTCGCGAGCGCCGCGCGGCCCTCGTCGGTCATCGCCAGAACGCGTGTCGTCTCGAAATCGGCGTTGAAGCCGACGAAGACCGCCGCAAGGCCGACCAGAGAGTGCATGATCGCCACAAGCTCGGGCATCTGGGTCATCTGAACCCTGGTGGCCAGTTGGTAGCCGAGCGCCGCGCCGCCCGCGATAAGGATCAGTGACATCAGCCAAAGCCCCTGCCCCGGCCCGACCAGCGTCGAGATGACCGCGATGGCCATGCCGACGATGCCGTACCAGATCGCGCGCTTGGCGCTTTCCTGTCCGCTCAGCCCGCCCAGCGCGAGGATGAAGAGGACCGCCGCGACCACATAGGCCGCTGTCGTGAAGCCGAAATCCATTGTCCCCACCCCTCTTTACGATTTCTGGAACATGGCGAGCATGCGCCGCGTCACGAGGAAGCCACCGAAGATGTTGATCGACGCCATGAAGATCGCGAGGACCGACAGCAGGATCACCAGATAGGAACCCGATCCGATCTGCATCAGCGCGCCCAGGATGATGATCGACGAGATCGCGTTTGTGATCGCCATCAGCGGCGTGTGCAGCGAGTGCGAGACGTTCCAGATCACCTGGAAGCCGACGAAGACCGCCAGCACGAAGACAATGAAATGCTGCATGAAGCTCGCGGGCGCCACCAGGCCCACGGCCAGCAGCAGCGCACCGCCCCCGGCCAGCAGGCCGACCTGGGTCAGCGTCTGCTTCCTGAACGCGGCCACTTCCTTGGCCCGTTTCTCCTCGGGCGTCAGTTCCTTGGGCTTTTCCTTCTTCGGCGCGGCGGCAATCGCCTTCACCTTGGGCGGCGGCGGCGGGAAAGTGATCTCGCCCTCATGGGTCACCGTCGCCCCACGGATCACGTCATCCTCCATGTTGTGCACGACCTTGCCGTCCTTGCCGGGCGTCAGGTCGGTCATCATGTGGCGGATATTGTTGGAATAAAGCGTCGAGGATTGCGTCGCCATCCGGCTGGGGAAGTCGGTATAGCCGACGATGGTGACGCCGTTGCCGGACACGATCTTCTTGTCGGCCACCGTCAGGTCGCAGTTGCCGCCCTTTTCGGCGGCCAAGTCGATCACGACCGAGCCGGGCTTCATCGCCGCGACCATGTCCTCGGTCCAGAGCCTGGGCGCGGGACGGCCGGGGATCAGCGCGGTGGTGATGACGATGTCCATGTCGGGGGCAAGCTCGCGGAACTTTTCCAGCTGCTTTTCCCGGAACTCGGGGCTCGATGGCGCGGCGTAGCCACCGGTGGCGGCACCGTCCTGGGTGGCGTCCTCGAAATCGAGGTAGACGAACTCGGCGCCCATCGATTCGACCTGCTCGGCGACTTCGGGGCGCACGTCGAAGGCATAGACGATGGCCCCCAGAGAGGTCGCCGTGCCGATCGCGGCAAGGCCAGCAACACCGGCCCCGACGATCAGCACCTTGGCCGGAGGCACCTTGCCCGCGGCGGTCACCTGGCCGGTGAAGAAGCGGCCGAAATTGTTACCCGCCTCGATCACCGCGCGATAACCCGCGATATTCGCCATCGAAGACAGCGCGTCCATCTTCTGGGCACGGGAAATGCGCGGCACCATGTCCATCGCGATGACGTTGGCGCCCCGGTCCTTGCAGCGCTGCAACAGCGCCTCGTTCTGGGCCGGCCAGAAAAAGCTGATCAGCGTCTGGCCCTTGCGCAGG
>NZ_DSDD01000086.1:0-5359 GCF_011048875.1 Rhodovulum sp. | reverse complement strand
TTCAGGCGCTGGGGCTGCAAACCGTGATGATCGGCACCGAGGCGCAGCACCGTTATCAGCCGGTGCCCGCGGATCTGCCCACCGATCTCGACGGGCTGCTGGTCGCCTCGCCCGCCAATCCGATGGGCACGATGCTGGACAAGGCCGCGCTGGCGGCGCTGATCGAGGCCAGTGCGGATCGGGGTGCGGCCTTCATCTCGGACGAGATCTATCACGGCATCGAGTACGAGCGCAAAGCCGTCACCGCGCTGGAGATCACCGATCAGACCTATGTCATCAACTCGTTCTCCAAGTATTTCTCGATGACCGGCTGGCGCGTCGGCTGGATGGTGGTGCCCGAGGATCACATCCGCCGGATCGAGCGGCTGGTGCAGAATCTCTTCATCTGTGCGCCGCATGCCAGCCAGGTGGTCGCGCTGGCCGCCCTCGATTGCACGGACGAGTTGCAGTCGAACATGGCGCTCTACCGCCGCAACCGCGCGCTGATGATGGAGGGACTGCCCAAGGCGGGCTTCACCAGGATCGCACCGCCCGATGGCGCCTTCTACGTCTATGCCGACGTGTCCGACCTGACCGACGACAGCCGCGCCTTTGCCGCCGAAATTCTTGAAAAGGCCGGGGTCGCGGTCACGCCGGGGCTGGATTTCGATCCCCTGCGCGGGGCCGGCACGCTGCGGTTTTCCTATGCGCGCTCGACCGCGGATATCGAGGAGGGGCTCGCCCGGCTCGGCCGGTTCATGGCGTCGCGCTGACATGGACGAGGGGCGCAAGGGCATCGCTGCGATGGTCGCGGCCTGCGTGATCCGGGGCCTGTCGTCGATGTATTACAGGCTGCTGGCCCATGTCCCGCCCGAGGAGGTGCTGGGCGGCCATCGCACGCTGTAGTCGCTGGTCTTCTTGGGGCTGGTGCTGGCCGGGCAGGGGCGGCTGGCGGAAATCGGGGCGCTGCTGGCGCGTCCGCTGGCGCTGATCCGGCTATTGGGGGTGCATGCGCAGGGCTGGGGCGGGCTGACCGGACGCCATCTGGCCACCTTCGGCCATGACCTGTCCGACAGCCTCATGCTGATGCTGTCGGACCCCCTGACGGCAACGCCGCTGATCCTGTTCTCCCATGCGACGCGGCGGGTCAGCTATGCCACGGTGGGGTTGGTGCAATACATCAACCCCACGCTGCAATTCCTTGTCGCAACGCTGGTTTTCCGCGAGGCGTTCACGGGCTGGCACATCCTGGCCTTCGGGCTGATCCGGGCGGCGCTCGCGCTTTACTCGGCCGAAAGCCTGCGCGGCGAAAGGGCAGCGCGCAGGGCTTCCATCAGGTCGGGCACGTCGGACACGACGCCGTAATAGTCGCGCAGGCTGGGCTCGGCAAAGCCCTCGGCGATGAAATGGTCGATCAGCGCGGTCAGCGGCCTCCAGAAGCCGTTGGTCGAGAGCAGGAAGATCGGTTTCGCATGCAGGCCCAGCTGCCGCCAGGTCAGCACCTCGAAGAACTCGTCCAGCGAGCCCGCGCCGCCGGGCAGCACCACGATCGCGTCCGAGTTCATGAACATGACCTTCTTGCGCTCATGCATGTTCTCGGTGACGATGAAGGTGGTCAGGTCGCGCTTGCCCACCTCGCGGTCGAACAGATGCACCGGGATCACGCCAAAGGTCTGGCCGCCCGCGATCTGCGTGCTGCGCGCAACGCGGCCCATCAGCCCCACGTCGCCCGCGCCATAGACCAGCCGCCAGCCCGCCTCGGCCAGCGCACGGCCAAAGGCGTCGGCCTCGGCGGCATGGGCCGGGTTGTGCCCGTCGCGCGAGCCGCAGAAGACGCAGATCGAGAGGGGCTTTTTGGTCATGGGCCGGCCCTTGTCATGGGATTTCTGGACCCGTGATACCGGGGTTGCTATGGTCCGGCAAGCGCGGGCGCAGCGCCATGGAGGCCGGGCGATGTCGGATGGCAAGCGGAAACTGGGGCCCCTGGCCTGGACCCTGATCGTGGGCGAGATCGTGATCGTGCTCATGGTGCTGAACTGGTTCCTGAGCCGGGACAAGGACGCCCCGGCACCCGAACCCGCGGTCACCGGGCAATCGGCCGTGGATGCCCCCGCACCCGCCGAGGCGCAGGCCGAGGCCGGGATACCCGCGCCGCCCGCCTTCGACGTGGTGCGGGTCGATCCCGCCGGAAACACGCTGATCGCGGGGCGGGCCGAGCCGGGCAGCGCGGTGGTGCTGCTGGTCGAGGGCGACGAGGTCGCGAGGGCCAAGGCGGGCGGCGATGGTTCGTTCAGCCTGTTCGCGGAACTGCCGCCCGCCGATGTGCCGCGCGCCCTGTCGCTGCGGATGGAGCTTGCCGACGGGCGTACCATCGCGTCGGGGGCGACCGTGTTCGTGGCGCCAACATCCGCGCCCGCGCCCGGGCCAGCCGAAAGCGCCGCCGAACCGCCCGCGCCAGAGCCGCACGCCGCGGAACTGGCCGAGGCGCCAGGCCCCGCCGCGCCCGAACCCGCCCCGCACCGCGCGCCCCAGATCCTGCTGTCGGATGCGGCCGGGGTGCGCGTGCTGCAGGCGCCCGAGGGCGACCTGCCACCGGGCCGGGCGGGGGTGCTGATCGAGGCCATCGCCTATGAGGCGGATGGCGCCGTGGCGCTGTCGGGGCGCGGTCAGGCCGGGGGGGCGCTGCGGCTATACCTTGACAATGCCGCCATCGCCTGGGGGCTGATCGACGCCTCGGGCCGCTGGGCGCAGCGGCTCGACTCGGTGGCACCGGGGCTTTACACGCTGCGCGCCGACCTGTTGAACCCCGATGGCAGCGTCTCGGCGCGGTTCGAGACCCCGTTCCGGCGCGAGCCGCCCGAGGAAATCGCCGCCCGCGCATCCGTCGCCACCCCCGGCGGGCAGGCCGAGGCGCGGGTGATCACGGTGCAGCCGGGCTTCACCCTGTGGGGCATCGCGGACCGGACCTATGGCAGCGGGTTTCAATACGTCAAGATCTTCGGCGCCAACCGCGCCCAGATCCGAGACCCTGACCTGATCTATCCCGGCCAGGTCTTCACCCTGCCCGAGTAACAGGCCCATGTGACCGCGCCACTGGTCTTTCCCCCTTGCGCAGATTAGGTTGCGAAGCCTGATCCAACCGGACCTTGCCCATGCGCCGCGGACGCCGCCCCACCACCGCCGATCTGTCCCAACTCGACCGCGCGCAGGGGCTGCGCACCATCCGCAAGGTTGCGCCCTATCTCTGGCCCGAGGGGCAGGGCTGGGCAAAGCGGCGCGTGGTTCTGGCCATGCTGGCGCTGGTGCTGGCCAAGGTGATCGCGGTGGTGACGCCCCTCTTCTACAAGGCGGCCGTCGACAGCCTGACCGGCGAGGGCGCGCCCGAGACGATGCTGATGGCGGTGGGCGCGGTGGGCCTGACGGTGGCCTATGGCATGGCGCGGCTGATGAACACGGGCTTTCAGCAATTGCGCGATGCGATCTTTGCCCGGGTGGGGCAGCGCGCGCTGCGCCGGATCGCGCTGGAAACCTTCACCCATATTCACCGGCTGTCCTTGCGCTATCACATCACCCGCAAGACCGGCGGGCTGTCGCGCATCATCGAGCGCGGCGTGAAGGGGGTGGAGTTCCTGCTGCGCTTCCTGCTGTTCTCGATCGGCCCGCTGGTGCTGGAACTGGCGCTGGTGGGGGTCATCTTCTACGTGGCCTTCGGCGTCTGGTATCTGGCGGTGGTCGCGGCGACGATCGCGCTTTACGTGCAGTTCACCTTCAGGGTCACCGAATGGCGGGTGAAGATCCGCCGCGAGATGAACGACCAGGACAGCGACGCCAACCAGAAGGCGATCGACAGCCTGCTGAATTTCGAGACCGTCAAGTATTTCGGCGCCGAGACCCGCGAGGCCGAGCGTTACGACCGCGCCATGGCGGGCTACGAGGATGCCGCGATCAGGACCTCGTATTCGCTGGCCATCCTGAACTTCGGGCAGGCGTTGCTGATCACCGGCGGGCTGATCGCGGTGATGGTCATGGCGGCGATGGGCGTGCAGGCGGGCAAGCTGACCGTGGGCGATTTCGTCATGGTCAACGCCTACATGATCCAGATCACCATGCCGCTGAACTTCCTCGGCACGGTCTATCGCGAGATCCGCCAGAGCCTGGTCGACATGGGCGAGATGTTCGCCCTGCTGGAACAGCCCGCCGAAGTGCTGGACAAGCCCGGCGCGCCCGATCTGCGCGTGACCGGCGGCGCGGTCCTCTTCCGCGATGTCCGCTTCGGCTATGACCCGGATCGGCCGATCCTCGAGGGCGTGACGATCGAGGTGCCGGCGGGCCGCAAGGTTGCCATCGTCGGGCCTTCGGGCGCGGGCAAGTCGACCATCGGGCGGCTGCTGTTCCGGTTCTACGATGTCACGGACGGGGCGGTGCTGATCGACGGGCAGGACGTTCGCGACGTCACGCAGGACAGCCTGCATGCTCAGATCGGCGTGGTGCCGCAGGACACGGTGCTGTTCAACGACACGATCTGTTACAATATCGCCTATGGCCGCCCCGAGGCGAGCCGCGCCGAGATCGAGGCCGCCGCGCGTGCCGCGCAGATCCACGACTTCGTCGCGGGCCTGCCCAAGGGCTACGAGACGATGGTGGGCGAGCGCGGGCTGAAGCTCTCGGGCGGCGAGAAGCAGCGCGTGGGCATCGCGCGCACCCTGTTGAAAAACCCGCCGATTCTGCTGCTGGACGAGGCGACCTCGGCGCTGGACAGCGAGACCGAGGCGGACATCCAGACCCAGCTCAAGGCGATGGGCGAGGGGCGCACGGTGATCGCCATCGCGCACCGGCTGTCCACCATCGTCGATGCCGACGAGATCGTGGTGCTGGAGGACGGACAGGTGGTCGAACGCGGATCGCACGAGGCTCTGATCGCCCGCGCCGGACGCTATGCCGCCATGTGGGCACGCCAGCAGGCGGGCGAGGACGAGGACGTGGAGGCGGCCTGAGGCACGATTTCCGTGATCGGAATTCCATCTGAATTCCATCGGACTTCCGTCGGACTTTTGTCGGACCCGCCCTCGACCGCCCGAAAGAAGGCCCGCGCAGGTCGTCAGACGCGCGGGCCGCGCCGACCGTGTCGCCGATGCCTTTAGGTCAGGAGGTCTGCCGGTCCGCGGGCGCTGCCGATTCCCGAACCGGCCCCCGGGGGCCGCCGTGCCCGCCGCTCACTCCGCCGCGCGCAGCGGCCGTTCGGGGTCGGTGCTCTCGACGTCCGGCTCGGGGCCGTCGGGGGGCAGGTCCGACCACAGCAATTGGGGCGAGCCGACGCCGCGGGCGGCGTGGTTGAGCGCCAGTTCGCGCGCGGCCTGGCTGTCGGGGCCGCCAAGTGCGG
>NZ_DSDD01000299.1:0-5400 GCF_011048875.1 Rhodovulum sp. | reverse complement strand
TGTTGCAACTCGTCCATCTCGGCGATCTCGGGCACCGTCGCCCGGCGGACTTGTCAGGCGGACAGAAGCAGCCTGTGGCACTGGCCCGGGCGCTGGCGCGGCGGCCGGAGGTGCTCCTGCTGGTCGAGCCGTTCTCGGCGGTGGACCGCGCCACACGCGAGCGGCTGCACGAGGAACTCATCGGCCTGCGGGCGCAACTGTCGATACCGGTCGTCCTCGTGACCCATGACATCGGCGAGGCGCAGGTGCTGGCCGACCGAATGGTGGTCATCGAGCGCGGCAAGATCGTCGCAGCCGGCTGCACCGCAGCGGTCATGTCCGACCCGGTGGCCCTCAGGCAATTGGGTTTGTGTGAAATCGCGGCGATGCTTTCCGCGCGGGTCGCCGCACAGGAGGCGGACGGGACGGCGCGCCTTGAGACGGCGGGCGGCCCGATCTGGCTGCCTCGCCTGGACGCGGCGCCGGGACAGCGGCACAGGGTGCGCATCCTCGCCCATGGGGCGATCCTGTCGCGGGCGCAGCCCGAGGAGCTTTCGGCACAGAACATCCTCACAGGGCGCGTCGTGACGGTCACCCCGGGGGAGGGACCGGGGGTTCTGGTGCGCGTCGCCGTGGGCGAAGACGAGATCATGGCCCGGATCACATGTCGCGCCTGCGAGATGCTTGCGCTGAAGCCCGGCGAGCCGGTTCACGCCATTCTCAAGACGATGTCAGTGGCCCACGGGCATGTCGCGCAGCAGACAGATACCGGCATCGCGTCCCCGTGAAAATCGCGTCCCCGTGGAAACGGAACGGCCACGGATTTCCTGGAGGCATCTTCGTTCCTGAAACCGGCGGATCGTGACGCATCGTCATCTTCGCATCAGGCTCCTGCTCTTCCTCCTGTGGCGGCCGATGACGCGATGCAGCCGCCGGTGTCGTCCCGGCCAACCCATGTCCGGTCGGGGTCACGACCTGAAGGCGGCAGCCGGAACGCGAGGCAAGTTCAGCCACGCCGCAAACCCGTCCAGAAAACGGAGATCATCTCAGAAGGGTATCACGAGAAGGAAAAGCCCAAGCAGTCCCGCCAGCGGCAGGGTGATTGCCAGCGCCAGCCAGAGTGCCCCGGCGCGGGTTGGCCGGGGCGGCGGGGCGTGGATGCCCATGACGGTCTTGCGCGGCTTGGCCATAGGGCCGTTTACCATGTCTTAGCTTATCTCATGGTTAACAAGAGTATGACGATTGTCTGGACCGAGGCCGACCTGCCGCGCCCGCCCGACGGCGCGGGTTTGCCGATGCAGCAGCATCCGACCCATGGTGCGGTCTGTGCCGCGCTGGGCCGTTCCGTGCGCTGGCTCGACTGGCACGAGAATGGCAAGGTGCTGGGTTCTGCGCAGGTTCTGAGCCGGAACTGGTCGCTGGTCGGCCGCGTGGCCCTGATCTCGCGAGGTCCGGTTTTCGCACCTGACCTCCCGGAAGGCGCCCTGAGGGACGCGCATGCGGCGCTGATCAATGGCCTCCGCGCCGATCATCGGGGGGTGATCGTAACGCCCGAGCCCGTGGCGGGCGTCGATCCGGCTGCAGGCGGGCCGTGGCTTTCCATGATGACGGGCGGCCATGTCGCGCGCCTTTCGCTGGGCTCCGATGCCTGCACGCTGCGCGCGGGGCTGCATCAGAAATGGCGCAACCGGCTGAGACGGTCCGAATCAGCCGGACTGACACTGGCCGAGGGTCCCCTGCCCGATGACCCCGCCCACTGGCTACTGCGTGAGGAAGCGGCGCAGGCCCGCGCCCGCCGCTATGGCCGCCTGCCGCCTGCCTACGCGCTGGCCTGGGCGCGGGCGGGCGAGACGCTGCTGGTCAGTGCCCATGCGGGCGGGCGGCCGGTCGCTGGGATGCTGTTCCTGATCCACCCCCCCTGGGCGAGCTATCACCTGGGCTGGACCTCTGCGGCGGGGCGTGCGGCGAACGCCCACAATCTGATCATGTGGCGCGCGATCCTTGCGCTGAAGGCGCAGGGCCTCACGGCGCTGGAACTGGGGTTGCTGGACACCGAGAACGCGCCCGATCTGGCGCGGTTCAAACTGGGCACCGGCGCCGAAGGAGTGCCGCTCGGCGCGACCACGCTGGATGCGCCGGGCAGCCAAGCGGTGGCGGCCCTGGCACGGGCCGCTGCCTTTGCGCTATCCCGGATCAGTCGGTGACGGTGACCTTCACCATCCGGTCGGGCTGGCCGGTGACGGCGCCATTGCGCCCGGTGCCGCGCTTGATCGCGTCGACGATCTCCATCCCCGAGCGCACCTGGCCGACCACGGTGTACTGACCGTTCAGATGCGGCGCGGGCGCAAACATGATGAAGAACTGCGAATTCGCGCTGTCGGGATCGGCGGCGCGCGCCATGCCGACCACCCCACGCTCGAACGGGCGGTCCGAGAATTCGGCGGCAAGGTTCGGCTGGTCGGACCCACCCATGCCGGCGCGGCGCATGTCCGCGCCCAGCTTGCCGAATTCGACGTCGCCGGTCTGGGCCATGAAGCCGTCGATCACCCGGTGGAACACCACATCGTCATAGGCCCCGGCCTTGGCCAGTTCGGTGATCCGCGCGACATGGTTCGGCGCGACATCCTCGAACAGGTCGATCACGATCCGGCCATTCGCCCCCTCGCCCGCGACCTCGATCTGAAGCCCGGTGGCGGCCGCCGGACCGGCGGCCAGCATCAGGACAAGCGCGAGACTACGCATCGGCGGCCACCTTGACGCTGAGCATCCGGTCGGGATCGGCGGGCGGCTCGCCGCGGGTGATGGCGTCGACATGCTCCATCCCCTCGACGACGCGGCCATAGACCGTGTATTGGCCGTTCAGGAAATGGTTGTCGGTGAAGTTGATGAAGAACTGCGAATTGGCCGAGTTCGGGTTCTGCGCCCGCGCCGCGCCGATCGTGCCCCGGTCATGCGGCAGTTTCGAGAATTCGGCCGGCAGATCGGGCAGATCGGACCCGCCCGTGCCAGCCCGACGCAGGTTGAAGTCCTTTTCCGCATTGCCATGGGCCACGTCGCCGGTCTGGGCCATGAAGCCGTCGATCACCCGGTGGAACACGACGTTGTCATAGGCGCCCGCACGGGCGAGGTCCTTCATGCGTTCGCAATGTTTCGGGGCCACGTCGGGCAAGAGCTCGATGACGACGCGCCCGCCCTTCAGCTCCATCAGGATCGTGTTCTCGGGGTCCTTGATCTCGGCCATCTGCGTCTCCTGGTCGGTAGGGTTCGCGCGCGACCCTAGTGCGACCGATTGCCGATGAAAAGGCCCATGGCGGATGCGAGGATTGACCTTGCGGGCAGGTTCGGGCGATCTAGCGGCAAACTGGAACCCCGCGGGAGGATGACGCATGGTCTGGAAAACCCTCGACGACATGGAGCTTGCCGGCAAGGTCGCGCTGGTGCGCGTCGACATCAACGTGCCGGTCGAAGATGGCCGGGTGACCGACGCCACCCGAATCGAACGGATTGTCCCAACGGTGAAGGACATCCTCGCCAAGGGCGGCAAGCCGGTGCTTCTGGCGCATTTCGGCCGACCCAAGGGCGAGGTCGTGCCCGAGATGAGCCTCAAGGTCACGCTGCCCGCGCTGGAAGCGGCCTTCGGGCGCGGCGTGATCTTCGCCGAGGACTGCATCGGGCTGCCCGCGAAACAGGCGGTGGCCGCGCTGTCCGAGGGTGACATCCTGCTGCTGGAGAACACCCGTTTCCATGCGGGCGAGGAAAAGAACGATCCGGCACTGGCGGCGGCGCTGGCCGCGCTGGGCGATGTCTACGTCAACGACGCCTTTTCGGCCGCGCACCGGGCGCATGCCTCGACCGAAGGCATCGCGCGGCTGCTGCCGTCCTGCGCGGGGCGCAACATGGAGGCCGAACTGAAGGCGCTGGAAAGCGCGCTGGCAACCCCCGAGCGTCCGGTGGTGGCCGTGGTCGGCGGGGCCAAGGTCTCGACCAAGCTCGACCTGCTGGGCAACCTGGTGGCCAAGGTCGATTACCTGGTGATCGGCGGCGGGATGGCCAACACCTTCCTTGCAGCGCAGGGCATCAATGTCGGCAAGTCGCTGTGCGAGCATGACATGGCGGGCACCGCGCGCGACATTCTGGACAAGGCCAAGGCCGCGGGCTGCGAGATCGTACTGCCCGTCGATGTGGTCTGCGCGCGCGAGTTCCGCGCGGGTGCCGAGAACGTGACGGTGGCGGCCGATGCCTGCCCGGCAGATGCAATGATCCTGGACGCGGGTCCCGAGACCGTGGCCCGGATCGAGGAGATCTTTGCAAAGTGCAAGACGCTGATCTGGAACGGCCCGCTTGGCGCCTTCGAGATCGACCCGTTCGATGCGGCGACCAATGCCGCCGCGCAGAAGGCCGCCGAACTGACGAAATCGGGCGCCTTGGTCTCGGTCGCCGGGGGCGGCGACACGGTCGCGGCGCTGAACGGTGCGGGGGCGTCCGAGGCGTTCAGCTACATCTCGACCGCGGGCGGCGCGTTCCTCGAATGGATGGAAGGCAAGACGCTGCCGGGCGTCGCAGCCCTGGAGGGCTGAGCGCGCAGGGGCCGGAAAAATGGGGATTCCCCGGGCGGGCCGCTTGCAGTAGACTGCCCCCAAGCGCCTCCGGGAGGCGGTGCAAGAGGCAGGTTACATGAGCGCTCCGCACAATCGCCCGGCCTTGGGCGCGCTGGTCTTTCTGGGGATCGGCGCGTCATTGGCGATGTATTTCACCTTTGCCGCCGTTCAGGGCGATTACGGGCTCTTCCGGCGCATCCAGATCGAGGCCGATGCCGAGCGGCTGCGCGCCGAAAAGGCCGGGCTGGAGGCGGAACTCGCGGATCTGGAGAACCGCACCCGGCGGCTGTCGGACGGCTATCTCGACCTCGACCTGCTGGACGAACGTGCCCGCGTCGTGCTGGGCCTGATCCGCGCCGACGAAATCGTGATCCGCTGAGGCGGGACGCAAGACTTTTGAAAAACTCTTGCGGCGCAGTACGGTCGCCGCGCGGACCCGGGAAAACCGCTCGCCCTTGGCGCTTCTGTCTGCTAATATTTCGTTTAACGTTAAACCATTTTCGCACAGAGGAGGCGCCGCCCGATGGCCACGCGCAAGACGCCCGCGAAAACCGTCTCTAAATCAAACACTTCCCGCGAAGAACTGATGAGGTTCTACCGCGAGATGCTGCTGATCCGGCGATTCGAGGAAAAGGCTGGCCAGCTTTACGGCATGGGTCTGATCGGTGGCTTCTGCCATCTCTATATCGGCCAGGAGGCAGTCGTCGTCGGGCTCGAGGCCGCGGCCGAAGAGGGAGACAAGCGGATCACCTCCTACCGCGATCATGGCCACATGCTGGCCTGCGGGATGGCCCCCAAGGGCGTGATGGCGGAACTGACGGGA
>NZ_DSDD01000306.1:0-5484 GCF_011048875.1 Rhodovulum sp. | reverse complement strand
TTCTGGGGCGTCGAGCGCAAGTTCTGGCAGTTGCCGGGGGTGTGGATGACGGCCGCCGGATATGCGGGCGGCTTCACGCCCAACCCGACCTATGAGGAGGTCTGCACCGGCAAGACCGGCCATACCGAGGTGGTGCGCGTGGTCCATGACCCGGGCGAGATCAGCTATGAAACGCTGCTGCGCCATTTCTGGGAGGGGCACGATCCGACGCAGGGGATGCGGCAGGGCAACGACCGGGGCACGCAGTATCGGTCTGCGATCTACACCTTTACCGCAGCACAGGAAGCCACGGCCGAGGCCAGCCGCGCCGCCTATCAGGAGCGTCTGCGCAAGGCGGGCTTTGGCGCCATCACCACCGAGATCCGGACGGCGCCGCCGTTCTACTATGCCGAGGGCTATCACCAGCAATACCTTGTCAAGAACCCGGGCGGCTATTGCGGGCTGGGCGGCACGGGGATCAGTTGCCCGGTGGGCATCGGCGTCTGAGCCTTTGCGGCCATGGGCCGGCGCATCCTGATCCTGCCCGCTGCGGTGGGGGGGGCAGTTTCACGCTGGCCCGCGCGCTGGCGGACAGGCTGTCCACGCAGGTTTTCGACGCGGACGATTTCCTGTGGCAGCCGACCGAGCCGCCCTTTCGCAAGACCCGCCCGCCGGACGAGCGGGTGGCGCTGATGCAGGCGATGTTCGCGCCGCGCGCGGACCGGGTGCTGGCCTGCGCGATCTGCGGCTGGGGCGATGCGCTGATCCCGCGGCTGACGCAGGTGCTGTTCCTGACCGCGCCGACCGAGGCCCGGATCATCCGCCTGCGCCGCCGCGAACGCCAGCGCCCTGGCGCGGCGCTGGCCCCGGGCGGCGCGCGGGCGCAGGAGTTCCGGGCGTTTCCCGACTATGCCTCGGGCTATGACGATCCCGCCTTTGCCGGGCGCAGCCGGGTGCAGCACGAGGCTTGGCTCGCGGCGCTGGCCTGCCCGGTGATCCGGCTTGACGGCAGCGAACCGCCCGGTGTGCTGGCCGACCGGGCGCTTGCCGCGCTTGACCCGGCGGCGCAGGGGGCCTAGGCGCTGGGCCAAGCCACCGCAGGAGACACGCCCATGCCCACCTTCACCGCGTTGACCACCCTTTCCGGCAAGGACCAGGCCGAGGCGCTGGGCGAGGCGATGGAGGATCTCGACCCCGCGCCCACCGGCTTGGGTGTGTTCGAGATCGAGGACGGCTCGGGCCTGTGGGAGGTGGGCGGCTATTTCACCGAAGCCCCCGATGCCGCGGGGCTGGCGCTGCTGGCCAGCATGTATGGTGCGCGCGATTTCGCCGTTTCGGAACTGCCCGAGACCGATTGGGTGGCCAAGGTGAAGCGCGAACTGGCGCCGGTCGAGGCCGGGCGCTTCTTCGTCTATGGCAGCCATGATGCCGACCGCGTGCCCGAGGACCGGATCGCGCTGCTGATCGAGGCGTCGATGGCGTTCGGCACCGGCCATCACGGCACGACACAGGGCTGCCTGCGCGCGCTGGACCGGCTGGCCGAGCTGGGCGTCACGCCGCGCGCGGTGGCCGATATCGGCTGCGGGACGGCGGTGCTGGCGATGGCGGCGGCGCGGTTGTGGGATGTGCCGGTGCTGGCCTCGGATATCGACCCGGTCGCGGTCGAGGTTGCGGCCGAGAATGTCGTGGCCAATGATCTGGCGGGCCGGGTGCAGTGCCTGGAGGCTGCGGGGCTCGATCATCCCGATCTGGAGGCGGCGGCACCCTTTGGCCTTGTTTTCGCCAATATCCTCAAGGCACCACTGCTGGAGCTGGCGCCCGGGATTGCGCAGCGAATCGCGCCCGGGGGGCATGCGATCCTGTCGGGGCTGTTGATCGAACAAGGCCCCGAAGTGGCGGCGCGCTATGCTGAAAACGGGTTGATCGTCCACGAAACCGAGGAAATCGGCGACTGGATCACCCTTTGTCTGCGAAAATCGCCGCTCTAGGCCGTAATTTCGCCCCCTTTTGGTCCCAGTATCGCCGTGGGTGAGGCAAATGGGGCAATGTCATGCACGATCCGCAATATGAGGAATTCCGCGGCCGTCTGGCGCGGCTGGACCGCATGCACCGGAAAGGTTACGGGTTCGAGGCGCCGGGGACGCTTGGCCGGTCGTTCTACCGTCGCCGCGTCCATGACGGGGTTCCGGTCTGGCGCGTGATCGGCATGATCGCGCTGTGCATGTTGATGGTGAAGGCGCTGATCCTGATGCAGATCGGGCCGGATGCCTATGGCGCGCATCTGGAGCGCGCCGCGGGCGACGGGATCGTGCAGAAGGTCACGGTCTTCGTGATGCAGATCGACCCGATCACCGACTGGCTGGCGGGCGAGATGCGCCGGGTGCTGGGCCTGTTCGGCTGACCCCCGGCGGTCGGGCGGCGCGCCTGGCCGCAATGGAGGGCCTGAATGCGAACGCCCCGGCAGGAGATCCTGCCGGGGCGTCCTCCCGTCCGTGAGTTGGCGGGAGGGCCGACCCGTCCGGCTGCCGCGAAATGGCGGTCCGGAACGAGCCGGTCGAGACCGGAGCAAGGCGCGACCGGAGGGGGTTAAGGCCGCGTGCTCCGGATCCGGGTGTGTGGGTCGGGTCCCTGCATCGCAACCGGCCGGTCGGACGGCGCCCGGCGCGAGATACGCTGTGACCGACATGGCCGGACCCGGCCCGATCCGATTGCCGCTGGCCGATGTTCGCTTTTCGTGCTAATCGGTCGGAAAAGACACAACAAAGCGGGGTGCGCATGCGTGTTCTGGGCATTGATCCCGGCCTTCGCAGCACCGGATGGGGCGTGATCGAGCAGGCGAACGGGCGGCTGGCCCATGTGGCGAACGGCATCTGCCGTTCGGGGGACGGGGCGCTGGCCGAGCGTCTGCTGTCGCTGCATGACCAGCTTTGCGAGATCGTGACGCGCCATGCGCCCGACGCGGCGGCGGTGGAACAGACCTTTGTCAACCGTGACGGCGCGGGCACGCTGAAGCTGGGCCAGGCGCGCGGCGTCGCGGTGCTGGTGCCCGCGCGGGCGGGGATGACGGTGGGGGAATACGCCCCGAACGCGGTCAAGAAGGCGGTGGTGGGCGTGGGCCATGCCGACAAGCGGCAGATCGACCACATGGTGCGGCTGCAATTTCCGGGCATCGAGATCGCGGGCCCGGATGCGGCCGACGCGCTGGCCATCGCGCTGTGCCATGCGTTTCACCTGGCGGCGGGCGGGCGGCTGGCCGCGGCGCTGGCGAGGGCCGGCGCATGATCGGGCGGGTTGCCGGGCGTCTGATCCATCGCGGCCCCGATCATGTGATGATCGACGTGGGCGGCCTGGGCTATATCGTGCAGGTCTCGGACCGGACGCTTGCCGCGATGCCCGGCCCGGGCGAGGCGGTGGCGCTGTATACCGATCTGCTGGTGCGCGAGGATCTGTTGCAGCTTTACGGCTTTCCGACGCTTCTGGAACGCGAATGGCACCGGCTGTTGATGGGGGTGCAGGGGATCGGGGCCAAGGCGTCGATGGCGATCCTGGGCACGCTTGGGGCCGAGGGTGTGGGCCGCGCCATCGCGCTGGGCGACTGGAACACGATCAAGGCCGCGCCGGGCGTCGGACCCAAGATCGCGCAGCGCGTGGTGAACGAGTTGAAGGGCAAGGCGCCGGGCATCATGGCGCTGGGCGGCACGCTGGTCGAGGCTGCGGGTGCCGCACCCGCGCAGGCCGGGCCGGTCGGCACGGCACCGCCGCGCCCCGCGCCCTCGGCCGCGGCGCAGGCCGAGGCGCTGTCGGCGCTGGGCAATCTGGGCTATGCCCCGGCCGATGCGGCGCAGGCCGTCGCCCGCGCCGCGAACGAGGCGCCCGAGGCCGATACGCCCGCCCTGATCCGCGCGGCGCTGAAGCTGCTGGCGCCCAAGGGGTAGGAGATGACCGAGCCCGACCCGACCCTGCGCCCCGACAAGCGCCCCGAGGATGCCGACCGCGCGATGCGACCCGAGACGCTGGACGAGTTCGTCGGCCAGGCCGAGGCGCGGGCGAACCTGCGGGTCTTCCTGCAAAGCGCCCGCCAGCGGGGAGAGGCCATGGATCACGCGCTGTTCCACGGCCCCCCCGGTCTGGGCAAGACCACGCTGGCGCAGATCGTCGCGCGCGAACTGGGCGTGAATTTCCGCATGACCTCTGGCCCGGTGCTGGCCAAGGCGGGCGATCTGGCGGCGATCCTGACCAATCTGGAAGCGCGCGATGTGCTGTTCATCGACGAGATCCACCGCCTGAACCCCGCGGTCGAGGAGGTGCTTTATCCCGCGCTCGAGGATTTCGCGCTGGATCTGGTGATCGGCGAGGGCCCGGCCGCGCGCACCGTGCGGATCGAGTTGCAGCCCTTCACGCTGGTCGGGGCCACGACGCGGCTGGGGCTGTTGACGACGCCTCTGCGCGACCGCTTCGGCATTCCGGTGCGGTTGCAGTTCTATACCGTCGAGGAACTGGAACTGATCGTCGCGCGGGGAGCGCGGCTGATGGGGGTGTCGGCGGATGCGGAGGGGCTGAAGGAAATCGCCCGGCGCGCGCGCGGCACGCCGCGGATCGCGGGGCGGTTGTTGCGTCGGGTCGTCGATTTCGCACTGGTTGAGGGCGACGGGCGGATCACCCTTGCGGTGGCCGATCATGCGTTGACCCGGATGGAGGTGGACGGACTTGGGCTTGATGGCGCGGACCGGCGCTATCTTCGGCTGATCGCCGAGAATTACGCCGGTGGCCCGGTCGGGATCGAGACTTTGTCGGCCGCGCTGTCGGAATCGCGCGATGCGCTGGAGGAGGTGATCGAGCCCTACCTGTTGCAGCAGGGCCTGATCCAGCGCACCCCGCGCGGGCGGATACTGGCCGCGAAGGCCTGGGCGCATCTGGGCCTGCCCGCCCCGCGCCCGCCGGGACAGCCGGGCCTGTTCGACGGCTGAGGCCCTTGCCCGGCGGCGGGCAGGCGGATAGGGCAGGGCCATGGGTATTTTCGCCAAGAAGAAGGCGCGGGCATGACGCCGGACGATCTGCGCGCGCTGTTCACGGGGCAGGACGGCGGCTATCGGTTCGCCCGTTGGGGCCGTCCGATCGCGCCCGTGGTCTTTGGCGTCAGCGACGAGACGCTGGCCACATTCAAGGGCGCCTGCGAGGCGGTCGTGGCGCTGGCCGGGCATCAGATGGCCGAGACCGACCCTGAACTGGGCGCGAACCTGATGGTGTTCTTCTTTCGCGACTGGTCCGAATTGCCGCTTGTGCCCAATCTGGATCGGCTGGTGCCCGATCTTGGCCCGCTGGTCGAACGACTGGCCGCGGCGGGGGCGACGCAATATCGGCTGTTCCGCTTCGATGCGGATGGGGCGATCCGCGCGGCCTTTGTCTTTCAGCGGGTCGATGACGCGATTGCCGCGCTGCCCGCCGAGGCGATCGCGCTGAACCAGATGGTGCAGGTGATCCTGTTGTGGTCCGAGAGCGCCTTTG
>NZ_DSDD01000386.1:0-5496 GCF_011048875.1 Rhodovulum sp. | reverse complement strand
CCGCCTTTCGCGCAGGCGGATCGCGAGATGGCGGAAATCCCGGTCGCTGCTGACGATGACAAAGGTCTCGGGCGGATCGGTCAGGGCAAGCTCGATCGCGTCGATGGCCAGAAGCAGGTCGGCGCCGTTCTTTTCCATGCCCGCGCAGAAGAATCGGAAGCCGGGCACCTTCTGCCAGGGCGTCAGGTTCTGCGCCTGTCCGTAGGTTCGGAGGATATGCGGCTCGCCCCATTCGCGGGCGGCGGTCAGGATCGCGGTCGCATGAGGGGCCGGGACATTGTCGCCATCGACGAAGACCGCCACGCGGCCGATTGCTGACCCCTGAAACATCGCCCGAGTCCCAAATGAATTTCCCCCGTGCTAGGTGCGGAATGGGACGAAAATTGGGCGCGTTACCGCACCAGCGGCTCCAGCGGGTCGTAGATCACGCCGCTGCCCCAGGCGGCCCGGGGCAGGCTGTCGGGCTTGTAGCGGATGGCGGTCATCTCGTCCCGGGTGAAGAAGCGGCGTTCGGTCACCACGCCATCGGGGTCGCGCCAGTCGGCATCCAGCCTGCCGCCGGTGATCGTGCAGCGAAAATAGATGTCGACCTGGTGGAACGGGCGGCCGGGGTCGTGGAACTCGTTCACCAGGCAGGGCGCGCCGATGGCGATGCGCAGCCCGGTTTCCTCATGCACCTCGCGGGCGAGGTTGTCGGGCAGGGAACTGCCGCGCTCGACCCCGCCGCCCGGCGCGCACCACAGGTCGCTGACCCCGCCGGGCCAGGCATTGACCAGCAGCAGGCGGTTCTCGTGCAGGATCAGCGCGCGGACGGCAAGGCGGGGCGTGGCGGCGGTCATGGCGCGAGACTGCCCTGCCCGCGCCCCGACCGCAAGCGCGCCGATCCCGCGGATCGCCCTTGCCGCACCGGCCCGGCCCGGTTGCACGGGCGGGCGCGGGCCATTCCCCACCGGGGCGGAAAGGGCGATCCGGGCCTTGCCGGGGCGTCGGGGCGACTACTGGCGCGCGGCGGGCCCCAGCCAGCGGTTGACATGCCCCATCTTGCGGCCCGGCCGTGCCTCGGCCTTGCCGTAAAGATGGAGCGCCAAGGCAGGATCGCGGGCCAGCGCGGGCACCTTGTCGATATCCGCGCCGATCAGGTTTTCCATCTCGATATCGGAATGGCGCGACCCGTCGCCCAGCGGCCAGCCCGCAATGGCGCGGACATGCTGCTCGAACTGGTCGATCATGCAGCCATCCTGGGTCCAGTGGCCGGAATTGTGCACCCTGGGCGCGATCTCGTTGACCAGCAGGCCGCCCGGCGTGACGAAAAGCTCCACCCCTATCACGCCAACGTAGTCGAGCGCGTTCAGCAGGCGGCCGGCCAGCAGCACGGCATCGGTGCGCTGCGCGGTCGTCAGCAGCGCAGGCACCCGGGTCGTGTGCAGGATGCCGTCGCGATGCACGTTCAGGCCGGGATCGTAGCATGCCACTTCGCCCGTCAGCCCGCGCGCGGCGATCACCGAGATCTCGGCCGTGAAGGACACGAAGCCTTCCAGGATCGCGGGCGCCCCGCCCATTGCGGCGAGGGCCGCGGGCGCATCCTCGGGCCGGTCGATCCGCGCCTGGCCCTTGCCGTCATAGCCCAGTCGGCGGGTTTTCAGGATGGCGGGCAGGCCGATCTCGGCCATGGCCTCGGCCAGGTCCACCTCGTCATCCACGGCGGCGAAGGGCGCGGTCTTCAGGCCCAGCTCGGTGGCAAAGGCCTTTTCGGTCAGCCGGTCCTGCGACACGGCCAGCGTGCGCCGGTTCGGCCGGATCGCGACCTGCGACTCGATCGCGTTCAGCGCGGCGGTGGGGATGTTCTCGAACTCGTAGGTGACGACATCGACCGAGGCGGCAAAGGCCGCCAGCGCCGCGGTATCCTCGTAAGCGGCGGTCGTCACCCGGTCGGCGACATGACCCGCAGGCGGTTCGGGGGCGGGGTCGAAGACATGGCTGCGAAAGCCCAGCCGCGCGGCCGCGACCGACAGCATCCGGCCCAACTGGCCGCCGCCAAGGATGCCGATGGTGGCGCCGAGGGCCAGCGGCTCAGTCATCGGCGGGCTCCTCGGGGATCGAGGCCGAGAGATCAGCGCGCCAGCGGTCGAGCCGGGCCGCCAGAACGGGATCGGACAGCGCGAGGATCTGCGCGGCCATCAGCCCGGCATTGGCCGCGCCCGCCGCTCCGATCGCCATGGTGGCGACGGGAAAGCCCCTGGGCATCTGGACGATGGAATAGAGGCTGTCCACCCCGTTCAACGCGCGGGTCTGGATCGGCACGCCGATCACCGGCACGCGGGTCTTGGACGCCATCATGCCGGGCAGATGCGCCGCCCCGCCCGCGCCCGCGATGATGACCTGAAGGCCGCGGTCGACAGCGGCCCGGCCATACTCCCACAGCCGGTCGGGGGTGCGATGGGCCGAGACGATGCGCGTTTCATGCGCGACGCCAAGCTCGTCGAGGATCGCTGCGGCCTCCTTCATGGTGGGCCAGTCCGACTGGCTGCCCATGATGATGCCCACGTTCACGTCCGCCATGCAGCGCCCTCCCGGATTCGCGAGCGCGCACTATAGACGGATGCGGGTGTTACGCAATGATGTCGGGGGTCAGCTGATCCTCGATCAGCGCGATGCGGTCCTTGAGCGCGAGTTTCTGCTTTTTCAGCCGCATCAGCGTGAAGCTGTCGCCGGTCCCGGTGTCCTGAAGGGCGCGGATCGCGTCGTCGAGATCACGATGCTTGCGCCGAAGGACCTCGAGCTTCACGCGCAGGACTTCTTCGGAGTTCATCTCACTGGCGATGTTCATCGACATTCCCCGGGCCGAGTCGCTGCATTTCCTGATCATGTCAAGTTATCGCGTTTGCCCCGCGGCGGGAAGCCGGACTTGCGGCGCGCGCGCGCCATCCCCATATCCCGTCCACGCCGCCGCGGATGCGGGGCGGATCGCACTTCAGGTCGCTTGTTCAAGGACTTGCCCAAATGTCGAAACTGACCCTCGGCTCGCATCCCTTCCTGCTGGGATGCGAGCAGCTCGAACGCCTCGTGGAACGGACCGCCAAGACCGGCAACGAGGGATACCCCCCCTTCAACATCGAACAGACCTCGGACACGGGCTATCGCATCACGCTGGCGGTGGCGGGCTTTCGCGAGGAGGATCTGGCGATCACCGTCGAGGACCGGCAACTGGTGATCCGCGGCCGGCAGGCCAAGGAGGGCGCCGACCGGGTGTTCCTGTATCGCGGCATCGCGGCCCGCCAGTTCCAGCGCCGCTTCGTGCTGGCCGACGGGGTCGAGGTGACGGGCGCGACCATGGAAAACGGGCTGCTGCATGTCGATCTGGAGCGCCTGGTGCCCGAAAGCGTGGTGCAGACGATCCGCATCAGGCGCGCGTGAGGAGGGCAGATTTGATGGACAGGAAACACAAGGTCTTTCCCGAAGGGAGCGAGCGGATCGTCTATGTGCGGCCCGTGAAGCTGGCTGAACTGCCCGAAGAGGTGCAGCGCGAGGCCGGGGGGCTGGACGGGCTTTACGCGCTGCATGCGGCCAGCGGCGAGCGGCTGGCCCTGGTGCGCGACCGCGCGCTGGCCTTCGCGCTGGCGCGGCAGAACGGCCTGGCCCCGGTCAACGTGCATTGAGCCGGGGCGCGCGGGGGGGCGCTCCCGCCCCCGTCCGGCGCAGGGCTGACGCCCTGCTTGTCCGGGGTTGGGCGTGGCGCGCCCGCTTGCGCGGGCGCGCGCCTCCGGCGGGGATATTTGCTGCCAGAAGAAGCAGGCGGGGCGCGGGTCAGTTGCCCGCGATCAGCCCCATCTGTTCGAGTTTCAGGATCACCTGATGGGCGCAATTGTCGACATCGACGCCGGTGGTGTCGACGCTGAGTTCGGGCGCGGTGGGGGCCTCGTAGGGGTCCGAGATTCCGGTGAATTCCTTGATCTTGCCCTCGCGCGCGAGCCGGTAGAGCCCCTTGCGGTCGCGTTTCTCGCATTCCTCGAGGGGCGTGGCGACATGGACCTCGCAGAAGGCGCCATAGGCCTCGATCATCTCGCGCACGGCGCGGCGCGTGGCGGTATAGGGCGCGATCGGCGCGCAGATCGCGATGCCGCCATTCTTGGTGATCTCGGAGGCGACATAGCCGATCCGGCGGATGTTGATGTCACGATGTTCCTTGGAGAAGCCGAGTTCCGAGGACAGGTGCTTGCGCACCACGTCGCCATCCAGAAGCGTCACCGGACGGCCGCCCATCTCCATGAGTTTCACCATCAGCGCGTTGGCGATGGTCGACTTGCCCGAGCCGGACAGGCCGGTGAAGAACACGGTGAAGCCCTGGCTCGCGCGCGGCGGCGAGGTGCGGCGCAGTTCGCCGACCACTTCGGGGAAGGAGAACCAGTCGGGGATATCCAGCCCTTCGCGCAGGCGGCGGCGCAGTTCGGTGCCCGAGATATCCAGCACGGTTGCCCCTTCGGGCACCTCGTCCACAGGGAAATACTGCGCCTTTTCCTGCACATAGACCATCTGTTTGAAATCGACCATCTCGATGCCGATCTCGTCCGCATAGTGCTTGAACAATTCCTGCGCCTCGTAGGGGCCGTAGAAATCGGCGCCCTGGCTGTTCTTGCCGGGCCCGGCGTGGTCGCGGCCGACGATGAAATGGGTGCAGCCGTGGTTCTTGCGGATCAGCCCGTGCCAGACCGCCTCGCGCGGGCCGGCCATGCGCATGGCGAGGTTCAGCAGGCTCATCGTGGTGGTGGCCTGCGGATACTTTTCCAGCACCGCCTCGTAGCAGCGCACGCGGGTGAAATGGTCGACATCGCCCGGTTTCGTCATGCCGACGACGGGGTGGATCAGCAGGTTGGCCTGCGCCTCGCGCGCGGCGCGGAAGGTCAGTTCCTGATGCGCGCGGTGCAGCGGGTTGCGGGTCTGGAAAGCGACGATGCGGCGCCAGCCGAGCTTGCGGAAATAGGCGCGCAGCTCGTTGGGCGTGTCGCGGCGGGCGCGGAAGTCGTAATGCACGGGCTGCTGGATGCCGGTCACGGGGCCGCCGAGATAGACCTTGCCTGCCGTGTGGTGCAGGTAGTTGACGCCCGGGTGGGCCAGGTCATCGGCGCCGAAGACCTTTTCGGCCTCGCGCGCCTTGTCCGGCGTCCAGCGGTCGGTGACCGACAGGATGGCGAGGATCACGCCCTCCTGGTCGCGCAGCGCGATGTCCTGGCCGGGTTCGATCCCCGCGGCGAAGTCTTCGGAGACGTCGAGCGTGATCGGCATCGGCCAGAGCGTGCCGTCGGCCAGCCGCATGTTCTCGACCACGCTGTCGTAATCGGCCTGGGACAGGAACCCCTTGAGCGGGTTGAACCCGCCATTCATCAGAAGTTCCAGGTCGCAGATCTGGCGCGGCGTCAGATCCCAGCTGGGCAGCGTGCCCGCCTCGAGCTTCAGCTTCTGCGCGCTTTCGGGCGAAACGTAGAGTTCGGGGATCGGGGT
>NZ_DSDD01000233.1:0-5500 GCF_011048875.1 Rhodovulum sp. | reverse complement strand
CGGAAACAACTCATAGACCGCTGTCACGGCCCTGATGGCGGCCTCGTCGTTCAATTCGGGGGGCGGATCGTTGTTGGGATAGCCGCGATAGAAGGCGCCGCGCCATTCAACGACCGACCCGCCACCATCGCGCGGCTTGACCGTCAGATGCGCGGAATAGTTCGTCACCGGCAGCACCTCG
This sequence comes from Rhodovulum sp., assembly GCF_011048875.1. Lineage (NCBI taxonomy): Bacteria > Pseudomonadati > Pseudomonadota > Alphaproteobacteria > Rhodobacterales > Paracoccaceae > Rhodovulum > Rhodovulum sp. Next base: position 5,319 of record NZ_DSDD01000233.1, on the reverse strand, counting down.
ACCGCGACCTCGGTAATCCGGCAGGAATAGGTCATCTTCTCGGCATCGTATTTGTAGAGCTCTTCGGAAATGGTCGGCCCGTCCGCCGCGCCAAGCGTCAGCACCCGCGTTGCATCGACCGCGTTGCCGCCCTCGCCGGTCGTGGCGTGGACAGCCGGGTGCCAGCCCATGTCCTGAAAGTCGCCCACGACCGTCCGGATCTCGGCCGGTTCGGCGGCCAGTTCGGTGGTCACGTCGACCTTCTGGCGCGTCGGCCCATGCGCCAGCAGCCAGCGCGGGAACCGTCACCGCCACGGCCGTCAGCGCGGCCAGAAAGCCATGGAACTTCACGAAATCCTCCCTCATTCCTTGAAGAAATTGTTTTTCAGGATGTAGCGCATGCCCCGAAGCCAGGAATCGTCGGTGTTCGAGCGGATATCGACGGACATCCCCCGCACCATTGCGCCGGTTTCGACATCGCGCATCACCAGGTTCATCGACAGGATAAGGTTCGACACCTTCTGCACCTCGCCGACCAGGACGTAATCGGCGCCCAGCTTGTCGGCGATCCGCAACTCGCAGCCATAGTAGTTGGCGGGGTTCTTGATGCGGGCCAGATCCTCGGCAACCGGCGCGTTGTCCATCAGCGCAAGCCCCTCGGTGCCAAAGCGTACGCGCACCTCGTCCTCCAGCAGAACGACGCGCGCCTGTTCGTCTGCGCGCGCGCCGAAATAGTCGCCCTCGGTCGAGGTATCCAGAAAGGTGATGCCGAAGAACGCCACCTGCCCGTCGCGGTCCAGTGGGGCCTGCGCCGCAAGCGGGGCCGCGGCCAGAGCGATCAGGGCGGCAAGAGCCGCAAGCAGGGGGCGTAGGTTCATCGTCCAAGATTATCCCCGCCCGGACAGGTCGCAATGCGCCTTAAGTATCGGTTTCCCGTTTGCTCTGCGCTCTGGCACGATCCTCGAAACTTTGCCTGCGCTGCCGGGGAGGGGGCTAGCGGCGCTCATGCCCGCCGGTCAGGACGTTGCAGGGCGGACAAGAACGACACCGGAAATGCGCGCTGAAACCGGGAGGAAGATCATCTTGAAGCGACTAACGGGCGCGCTTGCGGCCGCGCTGGCGCTATGCAGCGCCGCCGCTGCCTGGGCCGAGGATTTGCCGAGGCTGCGCGCGGCGGTGTTGCAGTTGGGCACCGTGACCTGGGAACTGACGACGATCATGGAAAACGGGCTCGATACCGCGAACGGGTTCGAGCTGGTGCTGTCGCCCTTTGCCGATAACGGCGCCACGCGCGTCGCGGTCGAGGGAGGCGAGGCCGACATGATGGTGGTCGACTGGATCTGGGTCGCCCGCCAGCGCGCCGTGGGCCGCGACTATGTCGCGATCCCTTATTCGCGGGCGGTGGGCGGTCTGGTAGTGCCCGCGGACAGCCCGGCGCAAAGCCTGAAGGACATGGCGGGGGCGAAGATCGGTATCGCGGGCGGACCGCTGGACAAGAGCTGGCTGATCCTTCGCGCCTATGCCGCGCGCGAATACGGCATGGACCTGGCCGCCGAGACCGAACAGGTCTATGGCGCGCCACCGCTGATCTTCAAGGCGGGGTTGTCGGGGGAAACCGGCGGGGCAATCAATTTCTGGCACTTCCTCGCCAAGATGAAGGCCGCGGGGATGCGCGAGCTGATCTCGGTGGCGGATGCCTCGGCTGCGCTGGGGCTCGATCCGGATACCCCGCTTCTGAGCTATGCGCTCAAGGAAAGCTTTCTGGCCGGGAATCCCGGCATCGCCGAAGCCTTTTACGCCGCCTCGCGCGAGGCCAAGGCGATGCTTCTGGAAAGCGACGCGGCGTGGGAGGCGATCCGGCCCCTGATGAACGCCGCCAACGATGCAGAGTTCGAGCGGCTGCGCGACGATTATCGCGCGGGGATCCCGGCGCCGGGCAATGTCGATCCCGAAGCGGCGGACCGCTTTCTGGCGCTGATGGCGGAACTGGGCGGCGAGGAACTGGTGGGGCGGGCCACGACCCTGCCTGCGGGCCTGTTCCCGGAACTGGAGTGAGCGGCGGCGATGCTTGGCCGCCTCGCCGTCCCGGCGATCTCGCTTTCTGGTCTGCTGCTCTTGTGGGTCATCGCCGCGGCGCTGACCGCCGATCCGCAGATCCTGCCCCAGCCCTTTGCGCTGGTGGGGCCATGGCTGGCCGAGACCCGCTCGGGCGCGCTGCCCCATCACCTGGGCCAGACGCTGGTCCGGGTGATCTGGGCGTTCTGCCTTGCGATGAGCCTGGGGTTGATCCTCGGCCTGCTGATGGGCCGGTTCGAGCGGCTGAACCGCTGGCTCGATCCGTGGCTGGTGGTGTTCCTGAACCTGCCCGCGCTGGTGCTGATCGTGCTGTGCTATCTGTGGATCGGGCTGAACGAGACCGCGGCCATCGTGGCGGTGACGCTGAACAAGGTGCCGAATGTCACCGTCACCATCCGCGAAGGCGCGCGGGCGCTGTCGGGCGATCTGGACGCCATGGCGCGGGTCTATCGCATGTCCGGCTGGGCGCGGCTGCGCCATGTGCTGCTGCCCCAGCTTGCGCCTTTCGTGGCGGCGGCGGCGCGGGGCGGCGTGGCGGTGATCTGGAAGATCATCCTGGTGGTCGAGTTCCTGGGCCGGTCGAACGGGATCGGCTTCAAGATCCACCTTTACTTTCAGCTGTTCGACGTGGGCATGGTGCTGATCTACGCGCTGTCCTTCATCGTGGTGATGCTGGCCGTCGAATGGCTGATCCTGCAACCCTGGGAGCGGCGCGCGCGGCGCTGGCGGACGGCATGATCCGGGTCGATATCCGCGCCAAGTCCTTTGGCGATACCCCCGTTCTGGGCCGCGTCGCCCTCGAGGTCGCCAAGGGCGAGACGGTGGCGATCATTGGCCCCTCGGGTATCGGCAAGACGACGCTCTTGCGTATCGTTGCCGGGCTGGATGACAGGTTCGAAGGCACGGTCGAGCGGCCCGGCCGGATCGCGATGGTGTTCCAGGAACCGACGCTTCTGCCCTGGCGCAGCGTGTTGCAGAACCTGACGCTGGTTCATCCGGGCCTGACGCGTCGGGCGGCGCGCGACATGCTGGCTCGGGTCGGCATCGGCGACAAGGCGCATGCCTTTCCCGGCCAGCTTTCCCTGGGCCAGCAGCGGCGGCTGGCCCTGGCGCGGGCCTTTGCCGGGCATTCCGAGCTTCTGATCATGGACGAGCCCTTTGTTTCGCTCGACCCTGCCACCGCCGAGACGATGCTGGCGCTGACCGAGCGGCTGATCGCCGAGGAGCGGCCAGCCACGTTGTTCGTGACCCATTCCCGCGCCGAGGCCGAGCGCCTCGGCACCCGGATTCTGGACCTTGCCGGCCGGCCCGCTATCCTCTCACCTGCCCAGGGGCAGGACATATGACCCGCTCCACCGCCCTTCGCGTTTCCAATGTCAGCCTGTCCTACGGGGCGAAAAGGGCGCTGGACGATGTGTCCTTCGCGCTGGGCCGGGGGCGGTTCTGCGCGCTTCTGGGGCCGAACGGGGCAGGGAAATCGACGCTGTTCTCGCTGCTCACGCGGCTTCTGGTGACGCGCGAGGGCAGGATCGAGGTGGCGGGCTTCGACCTGGCCCGCAACCCGCGCGCAGCACTTGCCCGGATCGGGGTGGTGTTCCAGCAGCCGACGCTGGATCTGGATACGACGGTCATGCGCAACATGCGCTATTTCGCGGCGCTGCACGGCATGGCGGGGCGTGGGGCCACCGCGCGGATCGACGCCGCGCTGGACCGGCTGAACATGCGCGAGCGCGCGGACGAGAAGGTGCGCGCGCTGATTGGCGGGCACCGGAGGCGGATGGAGATTGCCCGCGCGCTGATCCATGCGCCCGAGGTGCTGTTGCTGGACGAACCGACCGTGGGTCTGGACACCGCCGCGCGCCGGTCGATCACCGCCCATGTCCACGATCTGGCGGCCGAGGGGCTGACGGTCCTGTGGGCCACCCATCTGGTCGACGAGATCGAGCCTTCGGACGATGTCGTGGTGCTGAACCGCGGCCGGGTGCTGAAACAGGCCAGTGCAGCCGAGATTGCAGGCGAGGGCGATCTGATCGACGCCTTCATCGAGATGACCGGCGGCAATGACGAGGCGGCGGCATGAACGCCTGGACGATCGCGCTTTACGCCATCGTGCTTCGCGAGGCGATGCGGTTTCTCCAGAACCGCGGCCGCTTCCTTTCGGCGCTGGTGCGCCCGCTGGTCTGGCTGGTGATCTTTGCCGCGGGGTTCCGCGCGGCGCTGGGCCTGTCGATCACGCCGCCCTACCAAACGTATATCACCTACGAGGTCTACATCGTCCCGGGCCTTTGCACGATGATCCAGCTTTTCAACGGGATGCAGTCCTCGCTCTCGCTGGTCTACGACCAGGAAATGGGCTCGATGCGGCTGTTGCTGACCTCGCCCCGGCCGCGCTGGTGGCTTCTGTTCTGCAAGCTGATGGCGGGCGTGGCGGTGTCGCTGTTGCAGGTCTATGCCTTTCTCGGCATCGCCGCGCTGATGGGCATCAGGATGCCCGCGATGGGCTATGTCCATGTCCTGCCGGCGCTTGTCCTCAGCGGGCTGATGCTGGGTGCGCTGGGGTTGCTGATCTCGTCCACGATCAGGCAGATCGAGAATTTCGCGGGCGTGATGAATTTCGTCATCTTCCCGATGTTCTTCCTGTCGACCGCGCTTTATCCTCTGTGGAAGATGGCCGAAGCCTCGCGGCTGCTGCGCGACATCTGCGCGGCGAACCCCTTTACCCATGCGGTCGAACTGATCCGCTTTGCGCTTTATGCGCAGTTCAACGGCTGGGCGTTGCTGTTGGTCGGGACTGGGGCGGTTCTTTTCTTCCTGCCGGCACTCCTGGGCTATGACCCGGCGCGGGGATTGATGCGGCGCAAGGGATAACCGCGTTCTGCCCGGGATTCAGGCAGCGCAGGGCGAAATCGCCGCCGATTTCTGCTTTGCATGTGCAGCATGGCTTTTGCTGCGAGGCAGCATTTCGGAGGGCGCGCGGTCGGTTAACCATCAATGCAGAATCGCCTGCCATCCTTTCGGCCGGAACCGGAAAGCGCGAGGTCGCCATGATCGAACTTGTCTTCGTCGCCTGCTTTGGACTGGCGCAGAATGAACAAGGGGCCTGCGAGGAACGCAGCCTCATCTATACCGACATCTCACCCATGGCCTGCATGATGGGGGCCCAGCCGGAACTGGCAAAATGGGTCGAGACGCATCCGAACTGGACCGTCGCCAACTGGAAATGCCGGTATCTGAACACCGCCCGGCGCAAGGTCTGATCCCGCG
>NZ_DSDD01000263.1:0-5528 GCF_011048875.1 Rhodovulum sp. | reverse complement strand
GTGGTCGACTGCTTCGCCGGTCAGCCCATGACCTCTGGCCTGACCTACCGCATCGACCCCGGCCGCAAGGCGCAGGCCAGCGCGTTCGAGGAAGGCTTCAAGAATGCCGACCTCGCCCTGACCGATGCGCAGATCCTGGAGAACATCCAATCCGTCCAGCGGCGCCAGAACCTGCCCGTCTCGCAGTCGCTGACGGATTTCACGACCTTCAACGCCCGAGGCGAGCGCGTGCCCGTCGCGGCCGGCTACAAGCACGGCGCTCTCGCCGCGACCCGTGTTCACCTCGACGTCGAGATGGAGACCGGCACGGGCAAGACCTACTGCTACATCAAGACCATCTTCGAGATGAACAAGCGCTATGGCTGGTCGAAGTTCATCATCATGGTGCCGTCGATTGCCATCCGCGAGGGGGTCTACAAGTCGCTGCAGATCACGGCGGACCATTTCACCGAAAGCTACGGCAAGAAGGCGCGGTTCTTCATCTATAATTCCAAGCGCCTGCACGAGCTGGAAAGCTTTTCGTCCGACGCCGGGATCAACGTGATGGTGATCAACATTCAGGCGTTCAACGCGCGCGGGGCCGATAACCGGCGCATCTACGAGGAGCTGGACGACTTCCAGTCGCGCAAGCCCATCGACGTGATCGCCTCGAACCGGCCGATCCTGATCCTCGACGAACCGCAGAAGATGGAAGGCGCGGCGACGATGGAGGCGCTGCCAAAGTTCAAGCCGCTTTTCATCCTGCGCTATTCGGCGACCCACCGGACCCAGCATAACCGCGTTCATCGGCTGGACGCGCTGGACGCCTACAACCAGAAGCTGGTCAAGAAGATCGCAGTGCGCGGCATCCAGACCCGCGGGCTGGCCGGCACCAATGCCTACCTTTACCTCGAGGGCATCGAAATCTCGAAGAAGGCCCCCGTGGCGCGGATCGAGATGGAGGTGAAGCTGGCGTCGGGAGAGATCAAACGTCAGCTGAAGCGCCTTGAGTTCCGCGACGACCTGTTCGTGAAGTCGGGTGAGCTGGACCAGTACCGCGGCTTCACGATCAGCCAGATCGACGCTGTCAACGACACGGTCGAATTCACGAATGGCGAAGTGCTGCGCGCCGGGGAGGCGAACGGCGACGTGTCTGAGCGCGACATCCGTCGCATCCAGATCCGCGAGACGATCAAGGCGCACCTGGACAAGGAAAAGCAGCTATTCGCACAGGGCATCAAAGTCCTGTCGCTGTTCTTCATCGACGAAGTGGTGAAGTATCGGGACTACGACCAGGCCGACGAGAAAGGCGAGTATGCGCGGGTTTTCGAGGAAGAGTACGAGCTGCTGAAAGCCGAATACCTGTCGGAGCTTGCGATCGACAACGAGGCGTACCGGAAGTGTCTCGCGGGCATCGATCCGGCCAAGACCCACAACGGCTATTTCTCGATCGACAAGAAGACGAACCGCCTCAAGGACCCGGCCTTTGGAAAACGTTCGGCCGATAGCGACGACGTTGACGCTTACGACCTCATTCTGAAGGACAAAGAGCGACTGCTTTCCTTCGCCGAACCCACCCGGTTCATCTTCTCACACTCGGCGCTGCGTGAGGGCTGGGACAACCCGAACGTCTTCGTTATGTGCATGCTGAAGCACAGCGACAACACCATTTCCCGCCGCCAGGAGGTAGGACGCGGCCTGCGGCTGAGTGTCGACCAGCACGGTGATCGGATGGACCATCCGGCGGTGGTGCACGACATCAACGTGCTGACCGTGGTGGCGAGCGAGAGCTACAAGGACTTCGTCGCTGGTCTGCAGAAGGAAATAGCGGAGACCCTCTCGTCGCGTCCGCGGCAGGCAACCGAAGAATATTTCACGGGAAAGACGCTCACGACCGAGCATGGTCCGGTCGAGGTGACTGCCGCCATGGCCAAGCAGATCTACCGTTATCTGGTGAAGAATGACTACACCGACGATACGGACCAGATCGCTGACACTTATCATCAGGCCAAGGCAGAGGGGAAACTGGCGGACTTGCCCGAGGACCTCAAACCTCACGCGGAGCAGGTGTTCCAGCTCATCGACAGCGTTTTCAGCGATGCACAACTGCCCAAAGTCGATGACGGTCGCAAACCGAAGACCAATCCGCTCAATGCCAATTTCGAGAAGAAGGAGTTCCAGGAGCTTTGGGCGCGTATCAACCGCAAGGCGGTCTACCGGGTTGAATTCGACTCAGCGGAGCTGATCCGCAAGTGCGTCAGCGCGCTGGATAGTCAGCTGCGGATCACCCCCTTGCAGTACACCGTTCAGGTCGGCTTACAGAATGACAGATTGACTGACAGCCAGCTTCGCAGCGGCGACGGTTTCATGGTCACCACCACAACGACCGAGCACGGGGGCTCTATCCACTCTCTCGTGAAGTACGACCTCGTCGGGAAGGTGGCCGAAAACGCACAGCTGACGCGAGAAACGGCTGCGACCATTCTGGGCCAAATCGCTCCTGTAGTTTTCGAACAGTTCACAAGTAACCCGGAACACTTTATCTCAGAAGCCTCGCGCATCATCGCCGAGCAGAAGGCGGCCATGGTGATCGAGCGTTTGGCCTACGACGAAGTCAATGAGCGGTATGACGTCGATATCTTCACCGCGAACCAGACCGGCCAGGATTTCTCCCGAGCTACGGCGAAGCTCAAAAATCATGTCTACGATTATGCGATCACGGACTCGGATGTCGAAAAGGCGTTCGTGAAAGAGCTGGATACAAGCAGCGAAGTGGTTGTCTACGCCAAGCTGCCGCGTGGCTTCCTGATTCCAACGCCTGTGGGGGACTACAACCCCGATTGGGCGATAACCTTTAAGGCTGGCAGCGTCAGGCACATCTATTTCGTCGCCGAGACTAAGGGCACGATGTCGACCATGAAGTTGCGCGAGATCGAAAAGACGAAGATCGAGTGCGCACGGAAGTTTTTTGCGGAGATCAGCCAGAGAGTCGCGCAGGACCGCGTTAAATATGAAGTGGTTACCGACTACGGCAAGCTGATGGACCTGGTCGGACCCGCAGCATGACAAAACCGCGCTCGATCAACATCTTCCTGCTCGACGGCGACCCGAATGGCGTTCGGGTCGCGCAAATCTCGATGTCGACGATTCAGGCTATCGCCTTCCGACGCAACCAGCTGAGGCGCGTGCGCGAAGCGTTTTCAGAGATCGAGCGGCCCGGCGTTTACATCCTGATCGGGGCTGACGAAGAGGCGCAAGACATACAGCTTGCGTATATCGGCGAGTCCGAGGGCGTTGGTGCTCGCCTGTCGTATCACAACTCGAATGAGGCTGGCCGTGACGCCAAGGGTTTCTGGACCGACACGGTCGTCTTGATCAGCAAGGATGAAAATCTGACCAAGAGCCATGCGCGCTATGTCGAGGCCTGCCTGATCCGTAGTGTTGGGAGCAATCCTCGCTGGACAATGCCGAATACGCGGAAACCGTCCGAGGACGCCGGCAAACTGCCGCTGCAGGACCGTGCCGCTATGGATGAATTCGTGGATCAGACGAAAACGCTGGTTGGAGCCCTTGGCTGGGATCTTTTTCGTCAGGTCCGAGGTCGAGCGCCGGAGCAGGTCGTAGAGCGGGAACTTCCGACCGCTGACATAGATGAAAGCCCGTGTTTCTTCTTCCGCGGCGACGGTTTTGCCGCAGAAATGGAGATCGGACCTTCAGGTGATTTCGTCGTCACGGCAGGGTCGAAGGCAAGAGTGCGGACAACGCGAACGATCCCGAGGGGCACAGTCACACTTCGGAACACTCTTGTCGACAAGGGCGTCCTCCAACAGGAGGGCGATTTTCTCGTATTCACAAGCGCCTACAGCTTCACGTCCGCCTCATCTGCGGCCGCGGCAGTCATTGGTGCGAGTGCAAATGGCCGGATACTTTGGAAGCTCCCCGATGGCCGCACTTATGCAGAATGGGAAGCCGGCCAAGGCGATGGGAATAATGGGAGCGGCGAACACACACACTTCCCGGAGGCATAGGACATGCCTTTTCGCTTCTGGCGCCGCATCCGTCTGGCCCCTGGGGTCACGCTGAACCTGTCGAAATCCAACGCGTCTCTGTCGTTCGGCCCGCGCGGCGCGAAATACACGATCAGCCCGCGCGGGAATCGTGCGACGGCTGGCCTGCCGGGCACGGGGCTGTTCTACACGGTACATGACCGTCAGCGCGCCGGCCGAGGGGGCGCGGCACCGGCACCCAAGGTGCCGCAGCGTGACCGGCTGAAGCTGGGGTTCGTCCAGCGGTTGACGACCCCGGCTGAGGAAAAGCGCTTCATTGACGGCATCCGCGCGCTCAACGACGGCGATCAGGATGCAGCCGTGGCGGCGCTGGAAGAGGCGCGCGATCTGCCCGATGCCGCCTGGATGGCCGGCATGATCCGCCTGCGGCGCGAGGAACTCGACCGCGCCAGGGCGCATTTCGAACATGCTCTGGCCCGTCTCAGTGATCTGGGCAGGCTGTTTGGTAAATACGAGATCACCGCACAGGCCAGCCTGCCGATCACGTCCGACATTTTCGCCCATGTCTTTCCGCGAGAACGCGGGACAAGGCTGGCGTTGGTGGAAATCGCGCAGCTTCAGGGTCGCCATGAAGATGCCATGGTGCATGTCGAGCGATTGCTTGAGATCGACCCGAGCGACCCGGTGGTGGTGCTGTCCTTCGCGGAACTGGCGCTCGACACTCCCGAGGACCTCGCTCTCATGGACCGCGTGGTCCGCGCCACTGTGCATGTCGAAAACGAAACACCAGTCGATACGGCGATCCTACTTTATCGTGGCCGCGCACTGGCCGCACTTGGCATGCCGGATGCAGCGATCGATGTGTTCACGCGGGCCAACCGCCGCCGCAAGGACCGGCCGGAGGGATTGTTGCATCAGATCCGCTATGACCGGGCTGTGCTTTATGAAGAAGCAGGGCAACGCGCCCGCGCCCGCAGCGAGTTCGAGCGCATCTATGCTGCCGATCCGGCTTTCGAAGACATCGCGCAACGGCTGGGTGCGACGCCATGATCCTTGCGTGATTTGCGGCGACGCGTTTTTCATCGTCGGGATTCATGCGATCAGATCAGCGGGATCGCGGTGCCCGCGCCATCAATATGACGGATGATCTGCCCCTTTACCGACACGACCTCGTCTGCTCCCTCAGCACAGCATAATCCGCCAGCCACTCCGGGATAACCGCGCCTTCTGGCAATGCCGCCAATTCCGCCGCCAGACGCAGCTGTTCGGCTTTCCTGTACTCCACGACCGGTGGGCAGGCGCTGGTCAGAGCGTCAGAATTTACCCCTGCGCAGCCGGTCGAGAATATCGTCGCGGCTGCGAGGGCGGCGCGCGGCGGCGTCCAGCATCTGGTGTTGAATTGCATTGGCGCGCTCCAGTTGGTCGATCCGTTCGGTGGCGCGACCTGCGCGCTCGCCTGATCGGCGGAGGTTGAGAATGAACAGGGCGATGGTGAGCGCGGCGAGCGCGAAACCCGCTACTCGCAGCGCCCATGGCCGGGCC
>NZ_DSDD01000373.1:0-5556 GCF_011048875.1 Rhodovulum sp. | reverse complement strand
GGCAGTTACACCAGCGTCGACGATCTGGAAGCCGCTATCTACGACTACCTCGGTCAGCACAACACGAAACCAAAGCCATTCACCTGGACCAAAACCGCCGAAGACATCCTCACCCGGGAACGATGCGCTCTTGATGCCCTCGATGAAATCAGGGGAAACCGGTAGCAAGCGTCAGATTCAGAACACTAGTTCGGCGCGATAGCCGCCAGAAAGTTACCCTTGTCCCCCATCGAGGCCGATGACCCGCCAGGCCCTTTCGAGGCCCGAAACTCGTGCCACGACCGGGGCACGATCAAGCTTGCTCGACCAACCGTTCTTTCGCAGGAAGCCGAGCATTGCGGGGGGATCGGATACGAAACAGGATCGCATAGAGGACCGGCACCGCCAGCAAGGTGAGCACCGACGCAAACGCAAGCCCGCCCATGATCGTGACCGCCATCGAGGCGAAGAAGGCGTCTGGCAGAAGTGGCAGCATCCCGAAGATGGTCGTGCCCGCTGCCAGAACAACGGGGCGCAGACGACTGACGGACCCCGCGACCACCGCGTCGTAGTCCGGCTCGCCCGAGGCGCGCCGCAGGTCGATCTCCTCGACCAGCACGATGGCGTTCTTGATCAGCATCCCCGACAGCGACAAGAAGCCCAGAAGTGCGGTGAAAGTGAAGGGCAACCCGCTGATCAGAAGCCCCAGAACCATGCCTGTGACCGACATCGGCACGACAAGCCACAGGATCAGCGGCTGGCGCACCTTGTTGAACAACAGGATCGAGATCGTCAGCATCACGAGGAACCCCAGCGGCAGCTGTTTGCCCAGCGATTCCTGTGCCTGCTGCGAACTTTCAATCTCGCCGCCCCATTCCAGCCGGTAGCCATTGGGCAGCTCCATCGCCTCGACCTGAGCCCGGATGCTTCGGAACGCCTCATCCGCTGTCAGATCGGGCCGGTTGCTGCCCTGCGCGGAAATCGTGCGTTCGCGGTCACGGCGATGGATCAGCGCCTCGGCCAATTGCACCTGCATGTCTGTCACCATGTTCGACAACGGCACATAGGCCCCGGCGCCGGGTGACCAGACCGGCAGATCGCGGACACGCTCGACGCCGCCGCGCTCATTCTCGGGCAGGCGCAGATAGATCGGCACTTCTGCATCGCCCTCGCGCAGAGCGCCGACCCGCAGGCCGGATGTGCCGAACTGCACCGTTTCGGCAATCGACTGGCGCGTCGCCCCTGTCAGGCGCATGCGCGTTTCATCGACCACCGGCACAACCATCAGCTCGCGCTGCCGCCAATCGGTGCGCGGATCGATGATGGTGCCTGCGGCCTCGTAGATCATCAGCGCCTCGTCGGCCAGTTGTCGCAGGATCAACGGGTCCGGGCCGGAAAAGCGCGCCACGACCGCGGCCCCTGCGGGCGGGCCAAAGACCAGCTCTTCAGTGCGGACCAGGGCATGGGGGAACTGCGCCCCCAGATCGCGCGCCAGACGGGCGGCCATTTCCGGGATGACCAGCGCATCGCGCGTGCGCACGATCAACTGACCGTAGCTGGCATTGGCCTGTTCGGGGTCGTAGGTCAGCATGAACCGGCTGGCCCCGCGCCCGACGAGCGTGGTCACCGCAACCACATCAGGTTCGGCCATCACGATCTGTTCAAGCCGCTTCATTTCGCGGTCGGTGGTGTGAATGTCGGTGCCTTGTGGCAACTGGAACTGCACGTAGAAAAGCGGCGTGTTGGAGTTGGGGAAGAACGCCTGCTTGACCTGCCCGAAGGCCATGATCGAACCGACAGTGATCCCGACGATCCCCAGCAGGACCAGCCAGCGCAGTCGCAATGCGCTGCGCAGGATGCCGCTGTAGGACCGGTAGATCAGACCGCGATAGGGGGCGGACGACGTGTCCTTCGGCGGCTTGAGCAACAGTTTGCCCAGATAGGGCGTAACGGTGACGGCTAGAACCCAGCTGAGCAGAAGCGAGATCCCGATCACGGCGAAGAGCGAAAACAGGAATTCGCCGGTCGCATCCGGTGACAGGCCAATGCCGGAAAACGCCATGATCCCGATCACGGTTGCCCCAAGCAGGGGGATGCCTGTTGCGCCTTCGGTTTCGGCGGCGGCATCTTCGGGCGATTTGCCGCGCGCCATCCCGATCACCATGCCTTCGGCGATGACGATGGCGTTGTCCACCAGCATCCCCATGGCGATAATCAGCGCGCCCAGGCTGATACGCTCCATCTCGATAGCGAAAACCGCCATGAAGAACACGGTTGCCATCACGGTCAGGCCGAGGGTCGCGCCCACGACCAGACCGGCCCGCCAGCCCATGGTCAGCATCAACGCGCCCACCACGATTGCAACCGACTGGAACAGGCCGGCAAGGAAGCTTGAGACGGCCTCGTCCACGACCTTGTGTTGCTCGTAGATCGGGATCAGTTCGGTGCCCGCGGGAAGAGTGGTGGCCAGTTCGGCCAGCCGCACCTCGACGGCCTCGCCCACCTCGACGACATTGCGATCGGTCAGGGCAGAAATGCCGATGGTGAAGGCCCGGACACCGTCCTGACGGATGATCTGTCCGGGTTGTTCAGTCTCGTGCCGGGACACCCGCGCGATATCGTAGACAGCGGCCTGTCCGACCTGTCCCGCCGCGCCCAGGCGCAGCGACTCGATCCCTTCGACCGTCACGTAGCCGGGCGGCACCGACAAGGCGATCCGGGAGCTGTCGGCCGTCACTTCGCCATTGGCAAAGATCTGATTTTCGCCAGCGATGACGCCAATCAGCTGATCGGGCGGAAGCCCCAATGCTTCAAGTCGGGCCGGATTGACGGCCACCGTGATTTCTTCCTCGATCAGGCCCTGAACTTCGACACGTGCAACGCCGTCAACCGTCACGAGCCCTCGCCGCAGCATGCGCGCCAGATCGCGCTCTTCGGACGGGGTCAGACCCTGCGTGGTCACCGCGTAGAACAGCCCGAACACATCGCCGAAATCATCGTTGATGATCGGATCGCGGGCACCTGCGGGCAATTCGCCGCGCACGTCACCAATCCGGCGGCGCATCTCGTCCCAGACCTGCGGGATCTCGTCAGGCCCGTAACTGTCGACAATCTCGACCGTGATCTGGGCCATGCCCGGCATGGATTTCGATTCGACGTGGTCAAGCTGGCGCATCTGCTGAAGCGCCGTCTCGATGACATCAGCGACCTCTTCTTCCACCTCCTCGGCGGTGGCGCCGGGATAGGGCACGAAGACCAGCGCCGTCTTGAGCGTGAAGCTGGGATCCTCCAGCCGCCCGACATTCGACAGGCCCCAGAGCCCGCCGACAAGACAGAAGATGATCGCCAGCCAGACCGCAACCGGGCGCCGGATGGCGCCGCGCGCGATGCTCATACCTTCAGCGTTTTCTGAAACAGATGCCACGTTCGGGGTCTCCCCGGCTTAACGCCCGTTGATATTGTCGCCAGGGTCAGAGGTTGACCGCACGCACCTGGGCTCCTTCGCGCAGACGCCACCAACCACCCGACACCACCGTCTCGCCGGCCTCCAGCCCTTCGAGGATCACGATCCAATTGTCCCGCGGCAGGCCCAGCCGCACCGCGCGGCGCGACACCGTGCTGGTATCAGCGTCGTAGATCCAGAGCGTCGGCTCCTCCCGGCTGGTTGTGTCCACAGCCGAGACCGGGACCGTCACTGCCTGCAACGCACCATTGCCGCTGCGTTCGCCGATAATAACATTGGCGGTCATGCCGGGAAGCACGCGCGGATCGAGGTCGCCCGTGATACGGAATTCGATGTCGAAGGTGCGCGTGGTGGCGTCGGCATCGGTCCGGAAGCTGCGCGGTTCCAGCGTGGCTCGGTAACCCGGCGCGGCGGGAAAGAGAGCCGTCACGGAAAAAAGCTCGGGGGCGACGCGGGCGGTGGCGGCAAGATCTTCGGGCAGCGAGATCCGGATCAGAAGCTCTGACATGTCCTGCAAGCGGACGACCGGCGCGGACGGTGTCACATTGGCAAAGGCTTCCACAAAGGTGCGGCCCACCACGGCATCGAAGGGCGCGTGGATTGCCGTCTGGGTCAGGCGACGCCCGGCTTCGCGCAGGGCGACTTCGGCTTGTGCAAATTCCGCCCGCGCCGTTTCCAGCCGCGCATCAGCCGAAACGCCGCGCTCTGCCAAAGCTGCGGCGCGATCGAGTTCCGTTCGCGCCAGATCGTAAGTGGCCTGCGCGCGATCACGCGCCAGTTCGAAATCCGTCACATCCAGCAATGCGATCAGCGCGCCCGCGGAAACATGCTGGCCTGCAACGACAGGCAGTTCCAGCAACTGGCCAGAGACCTGAAAGGCCAGATCGACCGTGCGAAGAGCTTCGACCGTTCCGGCGAAGGAACGGCTTTGGGTCTCGGCGACTGCTTCGGCCCGGGTGATCTCGACCGCGAGGACACGGGCTTGTGCAACAGGATCCGACGAAGGCTCCGCCGTCAGGGCTGCAGCTTGACTGTCCACCGTCTGCGCGACGATCGACCACCCCGGCAGGCCGAGAAAAAGGGCTGAAATCGCCGCAAGTCCAATCGCCCCAAGCAACGCCAATCCTGACTTAGCTCGCATCGTCATCCATCTCCTCGATCCGTGCGGCAAGATCGTCCAGCACGGCACTACCTCCATCCGGAAGCTTTAACAGTTTGTGAAATCGAATTCCCTGTAGCGCGAAAAACAGGATCCGCGCTGTCGTCGGGTCGTTTGTTTCAGATCCTATAATCGCCAGATCCGTTTTCAGAACATTCCGAAGCGGTTCCAGTAAGTCCGGCTCAACCGCTGCGACCGCCAGAATGGCCATCGACAAATCGGAATCCGATCTGGAAAAGCTGCGCAGTGTGAGCAGATGCTGCCGAAGCGTCGAACGGGGTTCGGTTTCGGGCAGGTTGGCGTGCAGCGCGCGATGTTCTTCGAGCATTTCCTCAAGCATCGCTTCCATAAGGACGCGCTTGGTGGGAAAATTGTGCAACACGCCGCCCTTGCTCAGCCCTGCTTCCCGCGCGATCGCTTCAATGGAGACACGCGCGACCCCGTCGCGAACGGCGATGGTCCGCGCCGCCGCGAGAATACGCGGGCTTGAATTCCGCTTGCGGGTCTGTGGCTGATCTGGCAAGGCTATACCGTCCGGTCGGTGTGGTTTGATCGCAACTAGGGCGATTGCGTTGTCCCGTCAAGTCATCTTGCCGTTTCAACCTTCGGGCACCCCACAGTTAGGGAACGTCTGAAAAACCTCCCGACTTCTGCCTGATCTGGTAGACTTGGGCATCCCTGCAAGGAGCCCCACCTATGCCGAAACAGCCCGCCTTTCCCGGGTTGCGCGATGCGATGAAGAAGAAGGTCACGCGGCGTGAGCAATTCCTGGCTGAGATGGACGCGGTGGTGCCCTGGGGTCGGCTACTCGCGCTGATCGCACCGCATTATCCCAAGGCTGGGCCGAAGGGCGGCCGGCCACCGATGCCGCTGGAGGTGATGCTGCGGGTCTATTTCCTGCAGAACTGGTATGCCCTGAGCGACCCGATGGCGGAAGAGACCCTTTACGACAGCG
>NZ_DSDD01000190.1:0-5570 GCF_011048875.1 Rhodovulum sp. | reverse complement strand
ATGGTCGATGGCGCCCGCGGCCATGTCGCTGTCGATGGCGAGCTGCTTGCCGGGCATGCCGTCGAGGGCGAAACGCGCGCCGACCTCGGCCATGCGGCCCGCGCCCTTGGTGATGACGATGAAGTTGACGATCATCAGCACGGCGAAGACCACGAGCCCGAGGAACACGCTGCCGCCCATGACGAACATCGCGAATCCCTCGATCACGTCGCCCGCGGCGCCGGTGCCGGTATGGCCCTGGCCGATGATCAGCTTGGTCGAGGAGACGTTGAGCGAGAGCCGCAGCATCACGGCCGCCAGAAGCACCGTGGGAAAGGCCGAGAAATCGAGCGGCCGCTCGATGAAGAGCGTGACCGTGAAGATCAGGATCGCAATCGCGAAAGAGGCCGCGAGGCCGATATCCAGCACCCAGGCCGGCATCGGCAGGATCATCATCACGATCACCGCCATCAGCGCGAGCGCGAGCAGGATCGTCGGGCGGAAGAGTTCCTTGAGCGTCAGGTTCGGCATGGACGCCCCCCGCCGTTTACGCAAGCCGCGTCGCGGCAAGGGGATGCGCCCGCGTCAGGGGCGGGCAGCGCGGGCGCGCGACGGGATCTGGGATATGCCATTCTGGCCTGTCCGGGTCCTTGGGGGGTCTGTTCGGTCCACCTGAAGCCTAGGGCGGTGCGGTTGACAAAAGCTGAATCCCCGCAGTCTCAGCGTGTGCCTGTCCCGGCGAGCAGATCCTTGAGCCGGTCGCGCATGACCGCGCTGCCCTCCAGCAGATCGCGCGCGCCCGCGAGGCTGGGCGCCTGCGCGGGGTCGAAGGCGGCGGCCGGGGTTGTCTGGCGGATGGCGGCATAGCCGCTCTGGCCGTCGGGGCCGGCGGTCTCGACCGTGGACCAGTCCCGCTCGCGCCAGGCCAGCGCGGCCTGGCGGGCGGTATCGCCGGCGGCCCCGTAATAGTGCGCCGCCTCGGCCAGATCGCCCCGGGCGCGGGCGGCCTCGGCACGCAGGAGGTCGGCCTCGGGCGTGTCGAGCCCCGAGAGATATTGCGCCGCTTCGCCGGGCCGACCCGCGGCCAGCGCGAGGCGGGCCCGCACGAGCCGTTCCTCGTCGATGCCGAGCGGCGGGAGGTCTGCGACGACCTCGCCCGCGCGGGGCGCGAAGCCGAGATCGAGCAGCCGGTCGGCCGCGGCCAGCCGCGCCCGGGGCGTCAGGGCCGCATCCGGCGTGGTCAGCACGCCCGCGAACGCCTCGCGCAGCATGTCGGCATCGGAGCCGTCGCGGGCGAGCGCGCGCACGAGGTCGGAGGACAGCTCCTCGACGGAGTCGAGCCCGTGATGGCGCAACATGCCGAAGGCCGTCCCGAAATTGCCCTGGGCGGCATGGCCGCGAATCGCAAGCTGCACGAGGCGCCCGCCCAGCGGGGTGTCGCGCCGTTCATAGGCAAGCGCCTCGGCCAGGCGCAGGGTGTCGGGATCGGGGACAAGGCCGGACTTCAGCTGGTTCTCGATCCTGAGGGCCACGGCCTCGGGCGAGGCGGGTCCGCCTTCGGACAGGATGTCGTCGATCCGGGCCTCGGCGGCCTCGGTCTCGCCGCGGGTGATGTCGATCCGGGCCTCGACGATCGTCAGTTCGCCCGTGCGCGTCTTGTCGCCCGCCCGCGCCACGGCATTTCGGATCCGCGTCGCGGACTCGGTCGCGCCGGAATCGAGGAAACGCTCGGCCAGGATGGGGCCGAGATGGCGGCGCAGATGCAGCGGAAGTTCCGAGAACCCGCGGATCACTGCGGCCTCGTCGACCTCGGAGTTGGAGGGGATCCGCGGCCAGGCGAGGGACGCCCAGAGGGCCGCGCGGGTGGGGCAGGAAAGCTGGCCGTCGAAGACCGAGGGCGTTTCGGCGACGCCTTCGTCGATGATCGCGGCAAGCTCGCGCCAGACCGCGGCCGGCGGGGTGTCGAGCCGGACCGTGTCGATCACCGCCCTTGCCTCGGCCCCGAAGCCCAGTGCCAGGTAGGCGCAGACCAGTTGCTCGGCGCCCGCCGGATCGGTCGCATCGCGTATGTCGAGCAGCGCGCCGCGCCCTTCGGCGATCAGCGCGGCGGGGTTCCTGTCCTCGCCCCAGGCGGCAAGGTCGAAATAGGCGTCGGGATAGCAGGGATCGCCCAGCGCCGAACGCCCCTGCCCGCTGGCTTGGGGGCCATAGCCGCGGTCGATGCTGGTCTCGACATGGATGTTCGGCCGTGCCTCCAGCCCGGCCAGCAGGGCGCCGGCATCGGCGGCGTCCGGCGCCGGAGCGCGATCCTGTGCGGGCGGCGGCGGTCTGTCGGGGGTGATGTCGGCGGGTTCGAGCAGGCCCTGGGAGGCGGCCCGGCCGATCTGCTTCATCAGTTCCGACCGGGCGCTTTCAACCTTGGGATCGGGCGGGGCGGCGACGGGCCGCGGATCGGTCGGAAGGAACCGTCCGACCACCGGCGACGGCGTCATGCGCCCGATATCGAGCGGCAGGCGCACCTGCGGCCGGGGGAGGACGACCGGCGGCGGCGCGGGCGGTGCATCCAGCGGCGCCTCGAAGGGCGAGTTGGCGGGCGCGGGACCGTTGCGCAGGTCGAGCACCAGGATGCCCGGACGCAGCAGGAACGCCTCGGCATGGACATTGTCGGAAACGGCAAGCGCCACGACCCCGGGTTCGGCCCGGCCGATCGCGGTCAGGCGGGTGCGGGGGATCAGGTTGAACACGTTGCCGAAGGCGAAATCGAGCCCCGCATTGCCGAAACGCAGCAGGTAACCGTCGGCGCCGCGCCCCAGCGTCCAGGTCTCGTCGGCCGGGATCTCGAAAACGAGCCGCGAGAAATCCGCGTGCTCGCCCGAGCGGATCGCGACGGTCTGGGCCAGGGAAGGCGCCCAGAGCAGCGCGAGAAGAATGGCCAGAAGGCCCCGGTGGATCATGCGGCCTCCTGCTTGGTGGCCTTCAGCGCCTCTTCGAGTTCGGAGAAGCTGGGCCGCATCGCGCCGGGCGTGTTCTGGCGGCCGACCTCGATGCAGATCGTGGGCGGGTGGTTGTGCAGGTTGGCGACCAGCACCTCGCGGATGAGGTGGTAGAAATGAGCGTCTTCCTCGGTGACGGCGCGCACCCGCACGGCGAAGGGGCCCACGAAACCATAGGCGAGGAACACGCCGAGGAAGGTGCCGACGAGCGCACCACCGATCATCTTGCCCAGGATCTCGGGCGGCTGGTCGATCGAGCCCATGGTCTTGATCACGCCGAGAACGGCCGCGACGATCCCCAGCGCGGGCAGGCCGTCGGCGACGGTCTGAAGCGCGTGGCTGGAATGCATGGCGTGGTGCACATGCGCCTCGAGCCGTTTTTCGAGCACCTCCTCGACCTGGTGGGGATCGTCATAGTTCATGCTGGCCGCGCGCAGGGTATCGCAGATCAGTTCGACCGCGGTGGAATCGGCCGTGATCTTGGGATACCGGCCGAAGATCGCGGAATCGGCGGGCGCCTCGATATGGGATTCCAGCTCCAGCGGGTTCTGCCGGGCGACGCGGATCATCTCGAACAACAGGCACAGAAGATCGCGGTAATCCGCGGGTTTCCACTTGGGTCCCTTGAAGATCTTTCCGATATCCTTGAGCGTGTGCTTGATCGACGCCATGTCGTTGCCGATGGCGAAGGCCCCGACCGCGGCCCCGCAGATCATCATCATCTCGAATGGCAACGCCTTGATGATGATCCCGAGCTTGCCGCCTGCCAGCAGGTAGCCCCCGAAGACCATCGCAAAGATGATGACGATGCCGACGATGCCGATCATGGCAGCTCCGATCCGATCCGTTCCGGACGCACTCTCGCAGGCGCGCGTTAATAAAGACTGATTATTCCCTTGGCGCCCGCGCGTTGCGGCCCGCCAAAATCACGCTGATCGAATAGGCAAGCGGCGGATCGAGCCCCGCCAGGACCGCCGCGGCTGCGTCGGGCCGCATCCGGCCGAGGAACCCCGCCGCGAATTCGGGGGCCATCTCGGCAAAGAGCGCGGCAGCCTCGTCGGGCTTCATGTTCTCGTACACGGCGGTCAGCCGGGCGACATCGGTTTCGGCCGCGTCATCCGCGATGGTCAGGGTGGACTGAAGCGCGGCCTGCGCAGCCTCGAGGGCGGCGATCTGGCGCGCGACCTCTTCTCCGGCGATGTCGAGCGTGGCGGCGCGCTCGTCCAGCAGGGCCTCGCGCGCGGCGACCTCGGCTTCGCGGGCCTGAAGGGCGGCCAGGATGGCGGCGATGTCGGGCGGCGGCGGGCAGGGCTCGGCGATGGCCTGGGTTTCGGACGGCTTCTGGGCCATGCCGCGGATCTCGTCGGTCAGCGCCTGCGCGGTGCCGCCGCCGAAACGGATCAGGCCCGAGGCGAGGAAAAGTCCCGCGATCACCGGAAGCACGGCGCCGCCGCTGCGAAAGGGCGAAAGTTTCCGGGTCATTCGGCGGCCTCCGGAACGCGACGGCGGAAGAGGACAGCCGGGGCCTCTGCCGGGGCTGTTTCTTGCTGGGCTGCTGTGGGCGGCGCGGGCGGTGGAGGGGCGGCCGGGGCTGGCGCCTGCGGCGCCTCGGCGGGCAGGTCATGCATCGCCGCGATCAGCAATTCGAGGCGCCGCGCCACATCCTCGGCCCGCTCGGTCAGGCTTTGCAGCCCGTCGGTCGAGTGGCGCGCGGTGCTTTGTGCCCCTTGCAGGACCTTGGTCATGTCGTCGACCTGCGCCGAGAGCACGGCTATCGCGCCGCCCATGCCATTTTCCAGGTCGTTGAAGCGCCGCAGGCGGCGCGCCAGGACATGACAGTAGAGCGTGGCGCCCAGCGCCCCGGCGATCAGCAGGATGTCGGCGATCAAGGCCATTCTCGCCTCCTCAGTTCAGCACGAATTCGGTGATCAGAAGGTCGCGCACCCGATTCGGCCCGGTGACGAGCTGGACCCGGCGCAGCATCTGCGCGCGGAGCGTGATCAGGGCGGTCGGTCGCTCGAACTCCGCGGCCTCGACGGCGCGCAGGTAGCTGTTCAGCACATCGAGCACGCGCGGCATCAGCAGGGCCACTTCCGGCTGGTAAGCGGGCGTCACCTCGAGCTGGGCCTGAAAGCGCAGATGGCGGCGCTGCGACTCGGGGCCGAGCGAGATGATCATCGGCTCGACCGGCACGAAGGCCACGCTGCCCAGCATCGAATCGGTCACCTTGCCCGAGCTGTAATGGGCCGCGGCCTGCTTGTCCGACCCGCCGAGGATCATGCCGGAATAAATAGCGAAAAAGGCCCCGCCACCCAGCACGAGCGCCCCGACAACGCCGAGGATCAACGGCTTTTTGGACCGTTTGGGGGGCGCTTCTGCCCCGTCGATTTCCGTACCGGCCATTTCACGGCCTCCTTGACTGTCCCGACCTCTATAGCCGCGGGAGGGCTAACCGATTGTTAAGCCCGTCCTGCGATGGATATGCGGCAGAAACGGGGCAGAAGCCCCCAGGATCGGGAGACCCGACTTGCAGCAGCTGATGGCCATTTGGACCGGGCTGACCCCGCGCCGCCGGGTGATCGTGATTCTGGCGACCGT
>NZ_DSDD01000269.1:0-5591 GCF_011048875.1 Rhodovulum sp. | reverse complement strand
GAATGGGGCCGGGCGGGGCAGGCGGGGCTGGCGCGGCTGGCCGGGATGGAGGACCATCCCGAGGCCGCGCGTCTGGCCGAGCGTCTGGCCGCGCTCGAGAATGCCGAGACGCCCTATGCCTTTGAACGGGCGGGCGAAGACGGCGATGTCGCCCAGTTGGTCGCCGATCTGGCCGGGATGCTGCCGGTGCGTCCCGAGGGCCGCGCGCTGCCTGAGGGGCTGCTGTCGAGCCTGCGCCTGTGGGAATTGCAGCAGATCGGGCGGGCCTGCACCTACCGCACTGCGGGCGGCAATCCGGGCTGCGTGGCGGTGCTGGCCGATCTGTCCGGGGCGCGGCCCGGCGAGGAGGTGCTGATCGTGGCGCATAATCCGGCGGGGGCGTTGCTGGTGCGGGCCTATTTCCGCGAGGCCGAGGGGGTGGGGTTCACCATGCGCAGCCCGGAATTCCTGACCGGCGGCGATTTCTACCGCGCCGCCGACGCCGCCATCGACGCGCTGGTCGCGGGCGAGTTCCGGCTGGTGCCGCAGCGGCTGAACGCGCTGGAGGTCGAGGGCCGCACGCTGTTCTTCGGGCGCTGAGGTCGGTTGCGGGCGGCGGGCGGTCGCATCCCGGCCTTGCTTTGCCATTTCTTAATACCTTCGCCGCAGACTCGCGTTTGGTTACTTGGACGCGTTCTGCGGAGTTTATTATGCACGGTCTCGTCAATCGCGCGATTCAGCGTTTTCTGTGTGATACCCATGGCGGGGAATGCTGGACGCATGTGGCGCGTGTCGCCGGGGTCGATCCCGGCGGCTTCGAAGCGATGCTGACTTACGAGGACGAGCTGACCGAGACGGTGCTGGAGGCCGCGGTCGCCCGGCTGGACCTGCCGCGCGAGATGATCCTGGAGGATCTGGGCACCTATCTCGTCTCGCATCCCGATCTGGAGGCGCTGCGCCGTTTGCTGCGATTCGGGGGCGAGACCTTCGTGGATTTCCTGTTCTCGCTGGACGACCTGCCCGAACGTGCCCGCCTGGCGGTGCCGGACCTGGAACTGCCTGAGCTGGAACTGGCCGAGGATACCGAAGGCGGGGTCGCGATCCGCTGTCGCGGCGGCTGGCCGGGGGTGGAATATGTGCTGCAGGGCATGCTGCGGGCGCTGGCCGACGATTACGGCGCGCTGGCGGTACTGGACGTGATCGAGCGCGGGCCGGGGCAGGCGACGGTCAGTGTCAGCCTGCTGGACACCGCGTTTCACAAGGGGCGCAGCTTTTCGCTGGTGGCGGACCGATGACCGGGGCGGCACGGCAGGGCGGGGCGATCATGCTGCACGGGGCGGTTCTGGGGCGGCTGCTGCCGATGCATCTGTGCCTGGACGCGGAGGGGCGCGTGCGCCAGGCCGGCCCGACGCTGGAACGGATCGCGGGAACGGACCTTGCCGGGCGTCCCTTTGCCGAGGTGGTCAGCCTGCGCCGACCGGCGGCGGCCACGGATATCGCGGGGCTTCTGGCGCTGGCAGAGCGGCCGCTGAAGCTGACGCTGGCGGTTGCGCCCGCGCTGCCGCTCAAGGGGCTGGTGGCGGGACTGCCGGATGGCGGCGCGCTGATCGACATCTCGATGGGGATCTCGCTGATCGAGGCGGTCAGCCGGTTCGACCTGACGCTGGGGGATTTCTCGCCGACCGACCTGGCGGTGGAACTGCTCTACCTGCATGAGGCCAAGTCGGTCGTCAGCGCCGAGTTGAGCCGCCTGGCGGAGCGGCTGAACGGGGCACGCGTCTCGGCCGAAAAGGAGGCGGCGACCGACACGCTGACCGGGCTGGCCAACCGGCGCCGCCTGGATGCCACGCTGGCGCGGCTGCTGGGGCAGGGGCGGGCCTTTGCGCTGATGCAGATCGACCTGGATTACTTCAAGCTGGTCAATGACACCCATGGCCATGACGTGGGCGACGCGGTGCTGCGCAGGGTGGCGCATCTGCTGCGCGCGCAATGCCGGACGCAGGACCTGGTGGCGCGGGTCGGCGGCGACGAGTTCGTGATGATCCTGGTCGATATCGTCGAGCCGTTCCGCATTGCGCGAATCGCGGAGCGGCTGATCCGCCAGATCGAGGAGCCGATCCTGGTTGGCATGCGGGAGTGCCGGATCTCGGCCAGCATTGGCGTGTCGGTCTTCTCGCGGCAGGATTCGCCGGATGCCAAGCGGCTGATGCGCGAGGCCGATAGCGCGCTTTACCAGTCCAAGGGCGCAGGCCGCGCGCGGGTGACGGTGTTCACGCGCCCCGAGGGGACAGCCGACAATACGGACGCGGCCTGAGCGGTGGCCCGATCTGCGGCGTCTTTCTGCGGCCCGGATGGGCGCGGGGTCGGGCGGGTGGCCCGCGTGCATCCATGCGGCTGCCCGCGCAAGCGGGGGGCGTCAGCGGCCCATCGGTACACGCGCGATGCGGCGGATCGCGGCATGGAGCAACGGCAGCATCGGACCGCCCGGCACCGTGGCCGTAAGCGGGGGGCGTCAGCGGCCCATCGGTCCACGCGCGATGCGGCGGATCGCGACATGGAGCAGCGGCAGCATCGGACCGCCCGGCACCGTGGCCGTAAGCGGGGTGCGTCAGCGGCCCATCGGCCCGCGCGCGATGCGGCGGATCGCGGCATGGAGCAGTGGCACCAGCAGAACGCCCGGCACCGTGGCCGTAAGCGGGGTGCGTCAGCGGCCCATCGGCCCGCGCGCGATGCGGCGGATCGCGGCATGGAGCAGCGGCACCAGCAGAACGCCCAGGATCGTGGCCGTAAGCGGGGGGCGTCAGCGGCCCATCGGTCCACGCGCGATGCGGCGGATCGCGACATAGAACAGCGGCACCAGCAGAACGCCCAGGATCGTGGCCGTCAGCGTGCCGCCCAGCACGCCCGAGCCGATGGCGTTGCGCCCGCCCGAGCCTGCGCCCGAGCTCAGCACCAGCGGCAGCACGCCCAGCGAGAACGCCATCGAGGTCATGATGATCGGGCGGAAGCGCTGGCGGGCGGCCTCGCGGATGGCGGTGAACAGATCCTCGCCCGCCACTTGCCGGTCGCGCGCGAATTCGACGATCAGGATCGCGTTCTTGCCGGTCAGCCCGATCACCGTCAGGATCGCCACCTGGAAGAACACCCCGTTCTCGAACCCGCCCAGCCAGGCTCCGATCAGCGCGCCCAGCACGCCGATGGGCATGGCCAGCATGACCGCGAAGGGGATCGCCCAGCTTTCGTAAAGCGCCGCAAGGCAGAGGAAGACGACCGCCAGCGACAGCGCGTAGAGCAGGGGCGCCTGGCTGCCGGATTCGCGTTCTTCCAGCGAGAGGCCGGTCCAGGCGACGGCGAAGCCGGGGGGAAGCTGGCCTGCCAGCCGCTCGATCTCGGCCATGGCCTCGCCGGTGGTGACGCCGGGGGCGGGTCCGCCCTGCAACTGCATCGCGGGCACGCCGTTATAGCGCGTCAGGCCCTGCGGGCCGAATTCCCAGCCCCCATCGGTGAAGTTCGAGAACGGCACCAGCCCGCCGCTTGCATTGCGCACGCGCCAGAGCTCGATATCCTCGGGGGTCGCGCGCGCCTCGGGCTCGCCCTGGACATAGACCCGCTTGATCCGGCCGCGGTCGATGAAGTCGTTGACGTAGCGCCCGGCCCAGGCGATCGAGAGCAACTGCCCGACCTCGGTGGCTGACAGCCCCATCGCACCGGCCGCGCGCCAGTCGATGTCCAGCCTGAACTGCGTCGCGTCCTCCAGCCCGTTGGGCCGGATCGAGCCGATCAGCGGGCTTTGCGCGCTCATCCCCAGAAGCTGGTTGCGGGCGGCCAGGAGTTCCTCGTGGGTCTGTCCGCCGCGGGCCTGAAGGTAGAAGTCGAAGCCCGAGACGTTGCCCAGTTCGGTCACCGAGGGCGGCACGATGGGAAAGACCATGGCATCCTGGATCTGGCTGAAGGTGCCGAAGGCACGACCGGCGATGGCCTGCACGCCCTGGTCGGGGCGGGTGCGCTCGTCCCAGTCCTTGAGCTGGACGAAGCCCAGACCCATGTTCTGGCCGCGCCCGGCAAAGCTGAAGCCGACCACCGTGAAGACCGAGTTCACGTTCTCGGCCTCGGCATTCAGGTAGAAATCCTTGACCTGGTCGGCCACGGCCTGCGTGCGCTCGGCGGTCGCGCCCGTGGGTGCCTGGATCAGGGTGAACAAGAGGCCCTGGTCCTCGTTCGGCAGGAAGCCGGTGGGCGTCTTGACGAAGAGCCAGCCCATCGTGACGGCGAGCAGCACATAGATCATCCCGATGCGCAGCGGGCGGCGGATGATCCAGCCGACCGAGCCTGCATAGCCGCCCGTCAGCTTGTCGAAGAAGCGGTTGAACCAGCCGAACGGCCCGCGACGGGTGTGGACCGCGTCCTTCGAGCGCAGGATCGAGGCGCAGAGCGCGGGCGTCAGCGTCAGCGCCACCAGCACCGACAGCGCCATGGCCGAGACGATGGTGACCGAGAATTGCTGGTAGATCACGCCCGTGGACCCGCCGAAGAAGGCCATCGGCACGAACACGGCGGACAGCACCAGCGCGATGCCGATCAGCGCGCCGGTGATCTGGCCCATCGACTTGCGCGTGGCCTCGCGCGGGGAAAGCCCCTCTTCCTCGATGATGCGCTCGACGTTTTCCACCACCACGATCGCGTCGTCGACCAGCAGGCCGATCGCCAGCACCATGGCCAGCATGGTCAGCGTGTTGATCGAGAAGCCGAAGGCTGCCAGCACGCCGAAGGTGCCCAGCAGCACGACCGGCACAGCAAGCGTCGGGATCAGCGTGGCGCGCAGGTTCTGAAGGAACAGCAGCATCACGAAGAAGACGAGGATGATCGCCTCGACCAGCGTCTTGGCCACTTCCTTGATCGAGATCTCGATGAAGGGGGTGGTGTCGTAGGGGATGACGTAGGAGACGTTCTCGGGGAAGAACTGGGCGTAATCCTCGATCTGGGCCTTGACGCGGTGCGCGGTATCCAGCGCGTTCGCGCCGGGCGCAAGCCGGATCGCCATGCCCGCCGCGGGCTGGCCGTTGCGTCGGGCCATGGTGTCGTAGCTTTCCGCGCCGATCTCGACCCTGGCGACGTCCTTCAGCAGCACGAGCCCGCCATCGGTTTCCGCGCGCAGCACGATCTGTTCGAAATCTCCGGGGGCGGTCAGCAGCGATTGCGCGGTGATCGTGGCGTTCAGCTGCTGGCCCGCAGGCGCGGGCAGCGAGCCGAAGGAGCCTGCCGAGATCTGGGCGTTCTCGGCCGAGACGGCGGCGACGACATCGGCGGGCGTCAGTTCGAAGGCGGCGAGTTTCGCGGGGTCGAGCCAGATCCGCATCGCGTATTGCGAGCCGAAGACCTGCACCTCGCCCACGCCCTCGATCCGGGCGAAGGTATCGACGAGGTTGGAGACCATGTAATCCGACAGGTCCACCTGTTCCAGCGTGCCGTCATCCGAGATCAGTGCGATCACCATCAGGAACCCGGCCGAGGATTTGCGCACGCTGACCCCCTGGCGCTGCACGGTTTCGGGCAGAAGGGGGGTGGCCTGCGCCAGCTTGTTCTGGACCTGGACCTGTGCGATGTCGGGATCG
>NZ_DSDD01000230.1:0-5609 GCF_011048875.1 Rhodovulum sp. | reverse complement strand
TATTTAAGGTGCCGGGCAGCGGCTCCCTTCTAACCCGGGAGCCTGTGATCGTCGTAAGACAAGCCGGGCGATATCGTGATTTGCGACACCCTAAGCGTCCACAAGAACGCCAAGGCGCGCGCTGCCATCGAGGCGCGCGGCGCCGAGTTGCGCTTCCTGCCTGTTCCCCCGACCTCAATCCGATCGAAATGGTCTTCGCCAAGCTCAAGGCCCTCGTCAGAAGCGCCGCCCCGAGATGCGCTGACAGCCTCTGCAGCGCCATCGCTTCCGCCCTGACCACCTTCAACCCGAAGGAATATGCGCGCTATCTCCGGCACGCAAGATATGCGTCAACTTGATCGGAAACCACTCTAGACCACCGCTTGCCCGGTTCGAGTTCACTGTATCTGACGCCGGGAGTCGCGCGAGTTCCACGATTCGGAAGCCGCTGAACTCTGGGGAAGAGTCGGGCAAGCAGCGGCGCAAGTATCGGGCCAAGGACCACCTCCACGCCCGACCCGGCGAGATCCAGCGCCGCCCCTGTGCGCAGCATCGCAGGGCGGTTTACGGCTGGTAGTCCATCACGATGGCAATGCACAGCGTCTCCACCGGCAGAAGAACCCAGGTCCGCGCAGCCAGCGCGACAGGTAGTGGAACCGCCACCGGATCTGCCTCCAACACCATCGCCGCCGCCCCGGCTATCGGCGCGGCCATCGTCGTGTTGCTGGCCAGTTCCCCGACAAGGAGGATGGAGGCGGTCAGCCCCACCATCGCCCAGTCGAGTGACCCGACCTCGGTCCCGGTTCTGCGCCCGACATCCGTCGCGAACAGCGCGGTTGGCGGCGTGCCGATCAGCGGACCCATGCCGCTGATCGTGGCTGCATGGGCGACGCCAGAATCGACGCTTCAGAAAACCGGTCGCCCGGAGGCCGCGCCGCTGGAGCGTGGCGTTCACCGTACCGCCATCGAGCAGGATGTTCTGCCCGACGATGAACCCCGCATGCTGCGAGCAGACGAAGGCGCAGGCCGCGCCGAACTCGGCCGGGGTGCCGTAGCGCCGGGCGGGGATCGTGGCGGCACGCCGGGCGCGGGCCTCATCAAGCGTGATCGCCTCGGCCGCCGCCACGTCGCGATCCAGCGCATCGGCGCGGTCGGTGGCATGGATTCCGGGCAGCAGGTTGTTGATCGTCACGCCATGCGGCGCGACCTGACGCGCGGTGCCCGCGACATAGCCCGTCAGCCCCGCCCGCGCCGCGTTCGACAGCCCCAGCACCGGGATCGGCGCCTTGACCGACTGGCTGGTGATGTTCACCACCCGGCCCCATCCCCGCGACATCATGCCGGGCAACAGCGCCTTCATCAGCGCCAGGGGGGTCAGCATGTTTGCATCCAGCGCGGCGATGAAATCCGCCCGCTTCCAGTCGGTCCACATCCCCGGCGGCGCCCCCCCCCGGCACTGGTCACTAGGATGTCGACCTCGCCCGCCGCGGCCAGCACTTGCGCGTGGCCCTCCGCGACGGTGATGTCGGCTGCAACCGCGGTCAGCGTCACGCCATGGGCGGCGCGGATCGCCGCCGCGGCCTGCTCCAGCGCCTGCTCGCCGCGGGCGTTCAGCACCAGGTTGACCCCGGCTGCGGCCAGTGCCTCGGCGCAGCCCCGGCCAAGCCCCTTCGACGCGCCGCAGACCAGCGCCCGCCTGCCCGCAATCCCGAGATCCATGAACGCCCCTTTCCGCGTTTCCTGCGGCCAAACAGGCCCACCCGCACGACATCTCAGGACGTCAGCGCCCCAAGCAACGGGGTCCATTGCGCACGAATCGGCGCATGGACCTTCCGATTGCTGTCGAACACCGTCAGCCCCGCTTCGGCCAGGTCACAATAGGCGACCCGCTCGTGGATCGTTGCCACGGGCGCCTGCCCGATCTTCTCGGCAAAGGCGGCAAGGCGCTCGGCATCCCGCCCGCGCGGACGGACCCGGTTGGCCACCAGTTCCACTCCTGCCTTGCCCTTGCGGATGCGCTTGATCCCCGCGATCTCGCGCAGAAAGCGCCGCGTCGCATCGGCATCGAAGAACGAGGGCAGCACGGGGACCACCACCGCCCGCGCCTCGGCGACAAGGGCGGCGGCATCCTCTTCGTAGATCGAGCCGGGCGCGTCGACGATCACCCAATCCGCACCCTTGGTGCCGCTGCCCAGCGCCCCCGCCCCGGTCCAGTCGAGTGCTCTGATCGGCGCGGCCCCGGCAGGACGGCGCCGCAACCAGCGCCAGGCGGATTTCTGCGGATCGGCATCGGCCAGCGCCACCCGCCAGCCGCCATCGGCCAGCGCCGCGGCCAGCGTCACCGCGATCGTGGTCTTGCCGCAGCCGCCCTTGCGGTTGGCGATCAGAACCGTCTTCATGGCGTGCCCTCCACCCCGCGCGCGGCCTCCAGCATAACGCCTGCGCTCCGCACCGCAATCGCTGCGCCGGCGGTGCGCTTGACAGGCCCGCCCGCGCCGCCCGATCCTTTGGCGGCAAACCCACGGAGAACTCCGATGCCAAAGAACTTTCTCGTCGCCACCGACCTCAGCCCGCGCGCCGACCGCGCGGTGCAGCGGGCGTTCCGGCTGGCGGGCTGGGTCGGGGCCGATCTGGTGCTGGTCTCGGTGATCGACGCCGACCTACCCGCAGAGATCGCGGGCCAGATGAGCGCCGCGGCCGAGTTGCGGCTGGCCCGGTTCGCCGCCTCGATCCCCCATTCGGGCGAGGTCAGCCACGACACCAGGATCGTGCTGGGCGATCCGTCCGAAGCGATCCCGGCGCTGGCGGCGGAACTTGATGCGGCTCTGGTGATCCTCGGGCTGCACCGGCGGCGCGCCTTTCTGGATATCCTGCGCGAAACCACGATGGAGCGGATCGTGCGCCATTCGCCGCGCCCTGTGCTGCTGGTCCGCGATCCGGTCGATCATGCCTATGCCACCGTGCTGGCCGCGCTCGACTTCGCGCCCGCCTCGACCGCGGCGCTGGAACTCGCCGCCTGGCTTGCGCCCGAGGCCGATATCCATGGGCTGCATGCTCTGCATGTTTCCTATCGCGGCTTTCTTGCGCCCGAGCCTGTGCCCGGCACGCCCTCGCCCCTGCGTGCCGATGCCCTGACGCGGCTGGCCGCCTGGCGCGACAGCCACGTCCTGCCCGCCCATCTGCGCGAGGTCGAGATCGTCGAGGGACCTGCGCATCGGGTGCTGGCCGAGCGGATCGAGGCATTGCAACCCGATCTGATCGCGCTGGGCGCCCATGCCAGGGCGGGTGCCGCGCCCTCGGTCCTGGGCAGCATTGCGAATGACATGATGCGCGATCCGCCCTGCGACCTGCTGATCGCGCGCTAGGGACGATTGCGCCCCCGCGCCCCTGCCGCTATATCCGCGCCCATGCTGGACGCCCCCAAGAACCGCCCCCAATTGCCCCCGGAAATCGTCCGGCGGCGTACCTTTGCCATCATCAGCCACCCCGATGCGGGCAAGACCACGCTGACCGAGAAGTTCCTGCTTTACGGCGGCGCGATCCAGATGGCCGGACAAGTGCGCGCCAAGGGCGAGGCCCGGCGCACGCGGTCGGACTTCATGCAGATGGAAAAGGACCGGGGCATCTCGGTCTCGGCCTCGGCGATGTCCTTCGACTACGGGCCTTACCGCTTCAACCTGGTCGACACGCCGGGCCACAGCGATTTCTCGGAAGACACCTACCGCACGCTGACTGCCGTCGATGCGGCCGTGATGGTGATCGACGGCGCGAAGGGCGTGGAAAGCCAGACCCGGAAGCTGTTCGAGGTCTGCCGGTTGCGCGACCTGCCTATCCTGACCTTCTGCAACAAGATGGACCGCGAGGCGCGCGACACGTTCGAGATCATCGACGAGATCCAGGAAATGCTGGCAATCCATGTCACGCCGGCAAGCTGGCCGATCGGAATGGGACGCGATTTCCTGGGCTGCTACGACATGATCAACGAGCGGCTGGAACTGATGGACCGGGCGGACCGCAACCGCGTGGCGGAATCCATCCGGATCGAGGGGCTGGACGACCCGAAACTGGCCGAGCATGTCCCGGACGACCTGCGCGATAAGCTGATCGAGGAGGTGGCGATGGCACGCGAGCTTCTGCCCCCCCTCGATCCGCAACAGGTTCTCGAAGGGCACATGACACCGATCTGGTTCGGCTCGGCGATCAATTCCTTCGGCGTCAAGGAATTGATGGAAGGCATCGGCGCCTATGCGCCCGAACCCCAGGTCCAGCCCGCCGAACCTCGCCAGATCGCCCCCGAGGAATCCCGCGTCGCGGGTTTCGTGTTCAAGGTGCAGGCCAACATGGACCCCAAGCACCGTGACCGGGTGGCCTTCGTGCGGCTGGCCTCTGGGCACTTCCAGCGCGGGATGAAGCTGACCCATGTGCGTTCGGGCAAGCCGATCACGGTCTCAAGCCCGGTGCTGTTCCTGGCCGCTGACCGGGAACTGGCGGAAGAGGCCTGGGCGGGCGACATCATCGGCATCCCGAACCACGGGCAATTGCGCATTGGCGACACGCTGACCGAAGGCGAGGCGCTGCGCGTGACGGGCATTCCCAGCTTCGCGCCGGAACTGCTCAAGGCCTGCCGGGCGGGCGACCCGATGAAGGCCAAACATCTGGACAAGGCGCTGATGCAGTTTGCCGAAGAGGGCGCCGCGAAGGTGTTCAAGCCGATGATGGGCTCCGGCTTCATCGTGGGCGTCGTGGGCGCGCTGCAATTCGAAGTTCTGGCCAGCCGGATCGAGCTGGAATACGGTCTGCCCGTGCGGTTCGAGCCATCGCAATTTACCTCGGCGCGATGGGTCCATGGCGACAAGGCCGCGGTCGAGGCGTTCACCCAAAAGAACAAGCAGCATATGGCCACAGACAATGATGGTGACGTGGTCTACATGACGCGGCTGCAATGGGACATCGACCGGGTTGCCCGCGACCACCCGGAATTGAGCCTGAGCGCGACCAAGGAAATGCAGGTCTGAACCCGGCTGACAGGGGACCGCTTGCGCGGCGCCCCGCTTGCCTCAGCGGGTCAGCAGCGCGGCAATGACGCGCGGGTTCATAACGCTGTCGGCGCAGCCCGACGTATCGGCCAGCATGTGACAGGCCCTTAGCATTGCACGCAATGTCGAGCGCGTGGCAACGCCGTCGAGCGGACCGGCATAGAGCCCCTCGTCGCGCATGCGCTTCTGCAGCAGGTAAATCGCGAAATTCGGGTTGGCGGCGTTGAGCTGCCCGGCAAACCATGCGGAACGCAACGGCCCCGCCATGTCCAGCGCCTGGGCCAGCGGCGCGAAATCCTGCGGCGTGCGCGCCTCGGCCACCCGCAGGCTCAAGCCCAGCTGGGCCGCCTCGGTGGGGGTCAACAGCTCGCCGTAACGGTCCAGCGCTTCACGGGCCCCGGCCCGGTCGCGGCGCACGTTCATCCCGTTGCCGTCGCGCTTCAGCGCGACCAGCGCCTTCAGCGCCTCGGCATTGCCCCGCTCGACTGCCTCTTCGAGAATCGCGAGCGCCGCGGGACCGTTCGCCCGCATGCTGATGCCCCACATCTGCCGCTCGGCCTCGAGAACGTCGACACGGTCCTGACCGAGAGCCCG
>NZ_DSDD01000044.1:0-5631 GCF_011048875.1 Rhodovulum sp. | reverse complement strand
GCAGAACGGTCCATCACGACCCAGCCCATTACGATCCAACCGCCGCCGCTGCCCGGCATATTTAAGGTGCCGGGCAGCGGCTCCCTTCTAACCCGGGAGCCTGTGATCGTCGTAAGACAAGCATCGGTGTCTCCTCTCGTGTCGTCGTTGAGGAGACAGTGCGAAATTACGGTGTGGGATGTCGTGGGGACTGGCGGGGGATGCGGAGGGGGATCAGACGGCCTTTGCGGGACAGGGTTCTGACCGCGGATGGGGCACCATCATCCCCCACCATCCATCACCCATCCCCCTCCCGATCCCACGGGGGATGAGGCGGAAGGGGATCGGTCAGTCGAGATTCAGGCGGTAGCCGCCTCGGCGGTCGGACCGGATCAGCTGTCGCCAGTCCTTCTGCGACTTGAAGACGTCGGCCATGCGCAGGCTCTTCGAGCCGGCGCGCGACAGGATCGCCTTGCCGTTCTGCCAGGGTACGCCGGCCTGCGCGGCCTCGTGCAGCGCGCGCACGACCTCCGCCTGGATCGGGCCCAGCTTGAACCGGCAGCCGTTGCAGCAAACCTCAAGGTAGTCGGCCGAGTGGATGAAGGTGGCCTCCTCCATCGGCTGTCCGCCGGGCGAGAACCCGGTCTCGATCTCGAATCGGTCGCGTTCATCGCGCCTTAGCAGCAGGTCGCCGATCATCACGAGGACGGGCTGCGCATCGCCCCAGGTCTCGGCGTAATCGGACTTCGGCGTCCGAAAGCTCTGGAGATGGACTTCGCCGCACCGGAAGAGCTGGAACACATCGCGGGCATGGAGATCGAGCAGGCCGCTGTAGTAGCTCTGCTCCCACGGCACCTTGTAGGGCTGGCCTCGATCATCCTCCTCGACGTCCCCGAACTCCATGGGCGCGCCGAACACGCGCACCGACAGACGCAGCTTGTCGTTCTCCGCGAGGTAGATCAGGTCGGCTTCCGTGATCTGCCAGCGCTCGAGGATCTCGGGGAGCGTGAAGTACAATTTGTCGATGTGCATTCACTGCCCTCCACGCCGATTCCCGTGTAAGATGTTTACCTTCTGTTCTTATTCGCTTGACGGGCCCCAATCAATCCGATTTTATCCTATTTTATCCACAGATGGGTGGGGATGACATGACCGAGCACCACACGCTTTCCGACCGCCTCAGAGCCCGGGCCAATCAGCTCGGCCTGACGCCTGCCCATGTCGCCGAAATGGCCGGCGTGCACCGCTCCTTCGTCTACGACATTCTGCGCGGCCGCTCCGCCCGTCCCGGCCTCGACCGGCTGGCCGAGGTCGCCCGCGTGCTGAAGGTGGATCGCGACTGGCTGATCCATGGCATCGGTGAGGTGGAGGGGAAGCCCCCCTTCCTGGACAATCCTGACGACGCCTTCGTTGCCATCGCCCACGCCACCCCGCGCCCCGCGATGGGCGGCGGCGCCGTCGTGACCGAGGACGGCGACACGCCCGGCCGGGTCTATCATTTCCGCCGCTCCTGGATCCGAAACAGCCTCAAGGCCACCCCGTCGCAGCTGCGCATCATGCATGTCGAAGGCGACAGCATGGCGCCGACTCTGCTGAGCGGCGACGCGGTGCTGGTCGACATGACCCGCCGCGCGCCCAACCCACCCGGCATTTTTGTGCTGGACGACGGGATGGGGCTGGTCGCCAAGCGACTCGAGCACATCCCCAACAGCGACCCGCCCGCGGTGCGCGTCATCTCCGACAACAAGCACTATCCCGAATACGAAAGAACGGCCGACGAGATCCACATCGTCGGCCGCATCCGTTGGTTCGCGCGGGAGCTCTGAGCATGGCCCATGTCATCATTCGCGGCGGAAACGGCCGTCGTCACGAGGTGGACTTCGAGGACGCCGACATCACGGTGGAACTGCACGCCACCGAGGATCACGTCGAACTGGTGATCGAGTCGCCCCATGATGAGGCACCATCGGACAAGAAACGCTTCGCGCTGGTCAGTATCCCGCGACATCTGCTGAGCAAGGCCATGGCTGATCTGGCGCGCAAGGATCGCCGATCATGATTGCGTGGCGCGACATCGACGATGCCGACCCGGCGCTGGCGTTCTCGCCGCTGGTGCGCGGGATCGAGAAGACCTTCGCCTGGATCGGTGAGTACGGCGGCATCCCCCTGACGCCATCCAAGGCGTTCAAGCGGGTCTTCGTGCACTGGGCCGCGGCTGAGTTCGACTGGCCCGGCCACACCGAGGCGGACCTCTTCGCCGTCAACAAGGTGCTGAACGAGCCCGACTTCGCCCCGCTCATGGTGCTGCACGACCTGATGATCGCAATGAAGCTCGGGCGGTACTACAAGGGCGAGTTCCGCCTGACAAAGGCAGGCCAGGCGCTGGCGGGCCATCCAGGCCGGATCTTCGGCACGGTTGTCCCGTTCTTCCTGTTCCGGATCAACCACGCCAGCATGTCGCGCTTTGACGATGCGCCGATCCTTGGCAACTGGGATGTGTTCCTGAACGTGCTCAACGTCGAGACCGAGGACGGCGCCACCGGCGCGCACCTCCGCCGCGTGTTCTTCGGCGAGCCCGAGACTGGCCCGCTCCCGCACGACGAGGTGATGGGCCAGCTCTACATCCAGGTGCTGCGCCCGCTCTGCTGGGCTGGCCTGTTGCAGCAAGAGCGGGGAACGGCCAGCTATCGCTTCGAGGAGGTGGTGTTAATGAAGACGCCGCTCTGGAGATCGGCGGTGGTTCTCGACACCGATCCCCAGGTCGCGCCGGCGATACGTCACTGAGGCTCCGCCGGTTCCTATCCTCTGCGCGGGCCTACGCAGAACTCCCATAAGCTTTTGAATCCGATTGTTTTCGGAGGGTGTGCGGGTAGCGTTTCCCCCATGCGAAACGTGCCGACAAATCCACAGCGGGGTTCAAACCCGCTGCCGCCCGACCAGATGACTCCCGCCGAGCGCCGCGCCGAGTTGTGCGGCCTGCTGGCGCTCGGGCTGGTCCGCCTGCAGCTGCGGGAACAGGTCGAACCTTCTGACGATACTGGAGAAATTCGCCTACACTCTCCGGCCGACCGATGCCGTCATGCAACTCCAACTCACCGGAGACCCGCATGACGACCCACGATCCCATTCCCGCGCGCCTGGCTGCGCTGAAAACCGCCACGACGCCGGACCTGAAGGCGCAGTGGCGCGACCTGTTCGACAGCGAGCCGCCGCCGTTCAACCGTCGCTACCTTGAAAGCCGTATCGCCTACCGCATCCAGGAACTCGCCTATGGCGGGCTGAAGCCGGAGACGATCCGGCGGCTGGAACGGCTTGGCGAGGAACTAGACGGCGGAGACACGAGAAAGCGCGGCATCCGCGCCGATCGTGACCGTCCCATCACCGGCACGCGGCTGCTGCGCGAGTGGCAGGGCGTCGAACAGATCGTCACCGTCACCGCCGACGGCTTCGAATGGCAGGGACGGCCCTACAAGTCGCTGTCGGCTATTGCGCGCGCCATCACCGGCACCCGCTGGAACGGCTGGGTGTTCTTCGGCCTCAAGAACCACAGGGGGCGGACATGACGAAGCCGCCCGAAAAATCGAAGGTCGTCCGCAAGCTGCGGTGTGCCGTCTACACCCGGAAGTCCTCCGAGGAAGGGCTGGAGCAGGAGTTCAACAGCCTGCACGCCCAGCGCGAGGCATGCGAGGCATACATCGCCAGCCAGCGGTCCGAAGGCTGGGTGCTCGTCCGCGACCAGTATGATGACGGCGGCATCTCCGGCGGCACGCTGGAACGCCCCGGCCTGAAGCGATTGCTGGCTGATATCGAGGACGGGCTGGTCGATGTGGTGGTGGTCTACAAGATCGATCGCCTCAGCCGCTCGCTGGCGGACTTCGCCAAACTGGTCGAGGTGTTCGACCGCAACGGCGTGACCTTCGTCTCGGTGACCCAGTCCTTCAACACGACCACGTCAATGGGGCGCCTTGCGCTGAACATTCTGTTGTCCTTCGCCCAGTTCGAGCGCGAGGTGACGGCCGAGCGGATCCGCGACAAGGTCGCGGCCTCGCGGCGCAAAGGCATCTGGATGGGCGGAGTACCGCCCTTCGGCTACCGCGTCGAGAACCGGAAACTGCTGGTCGACGAGGAGTACGCCGAGCACGTCCGCTGGATCTTCGCCCGCTTCCTCGAGATTGGATCGGGGACGGAACTGGCGCGAGAGGTTGCCAAGCGCGGCATCCGCACGCCCCGCGGCAACCGGATCGACAAGAAATACCTGTATCGGATGTTGAACAACCGCGCCTACATCGGTGAGGCGGTCCACAAAGGCGAGAGCTATCCCGGCGAGCACGACGCGATCATCGACCGCGAGACGTGGGACCGCGTCCATGCCATCCTGCAGGAGAGCCCGCGCAAGCGGGCTATGCGGACACGCGCCGAGACACCCGCGCTGCTGAAGGGGCTGCTGTTCGGGCCCGATGGCGCCGCGTTCTCGCCGACACATACTCGGAAGGGGGATCGCCTCTACCGATACTATGTCAGCCAGACGGTGCTGAAACATGGTGCTGGTGCGTGTCCTGTCGGCCGCGTGCCTGCGGACGAGATCGAGTGCGCTGTCATAGACCAGCTCCGCGCCGCCGTGTTCCGCCAACCGGAGATTATTGCAGGGACGTGGAAGGCGGCGCGCGCCCATGCCGAGGACATCACCGAGGCCGACGCGCGAGCAGCACTGCAGCAACTCGATCCGCTGTGGGACAAACTGTTCCCCGCCGAACAGGCCCGCGTCGCGACGCTGCTGGTCGAGCGCGTCGACATCGGCACGAACGGCCTGAACGTCCGCCTTCGCGTGGACGGCCTCGGCAGCCTTGCGCGCGAAATGCTGACCGGCGGGATTGGAGAAGCGGCATGACTCGCGGAGCGCCGATCACCGAGACCGTGACGCTCCACGTCCCGTTCCGCGTCGTGAAGCGCGGCGGGCGGAAGGAGATGCAGCTGCCCGAGGGCGCCACACAGGTGCGCAGGACGGACAGCACGCTGGTCAAGGCACTGGCGCGCGCGTTCCGCTGGAAGCGCATGCTGGAGACCGGCGAGTTCTCGTCCATCTCCGAACTGGCCGAGCGGGAGGGCATCGCCTTCACCTATATGGCGCGGCTGATGCGGTTGACCTTGCTTTCACCCGAGATCGTCGATGGCATCATGGACGGCCGTCAGCCCGCGGGCGTTATACTCGCGAACATGATGGACCCTTTCCCGCTGGACTGGCAGGAACAGCGCGCGCTCTGGGGCGAGCCAAGACCGCCTCAGGGCTGAATCAGGCGTGCAAACAGACAATTCCCGCGATAGGGTAATGGAAAACAAGCCCTTTTCGTGAGTTCGCGCGCGCCATGTCTGATAGCCTGACCGACCTGATCCTTTCGCTCATGCCCGAAGATGGCTCCTCCATCGGCAACGGCGCGATGATGGCGCTGCTGCGCGAGCGTGTCCCGGGCCTGACCGATGACGACTACGCCACCGCGCGCGACGCCTTGGTGGATGATGGCCTGCTTGCCAGAGGCCGTGGGCGGGGCGGGTCGATCATGCGGGTGGTCGATGCTGACGAGGATGAGGACGAAGGCGAGGACTCCTCGGACGACGATGCCGACGACGACGGGTTCGAACTGACGCCGACCGACG
>NZ_DSDD01000284.1:0-5647 GCF_011048875.1 Rhodovulum sp. | reverse complement strand
GTCAACCGTCTGCGGGAGGGTGGCGATGAAACTGAGCACCAAGGGGCGCTACGCGATGGTGGCGCTGGTCGATCTGGCCCTGATCCCCGAGGGCGGGCTGGTGTCGCTGGCCGAGATCTCGAAACGGCAGGACATCTCGCTGCCCTATCTCGAGCAGCTTTTCGTCAAGCTGCGCCGCGCGGGACTGGTGGAGTCGGTGCGTGGTCCGGGCGGCGGTTACCGGCTGGCGCGACCGGCCGCCGAGATCCGCGTGGTCGACGTGCTTTCGGCGGTCGACGAGACGGTAAGCGCGATGCACAAGGGCGCGGGCGCCTCGGGCGGGCTGTCGGGTAGCCGTGCGCAATCGTTGACCAACCGGCTGTGGGAGGGTCTTTCGGCCCATGTCTATGTGTTCCTGCACCAGACGCGGCTGTCGGACATCACGGCGAACGACCTTGCCCCTTGTCCGGCGGTGCCGGCGCTGTTCGAGGTGGTGGACGACGAGTAGGGGGCGCTGCCCCCGTCCGCTGGCGCGGACTCCCCCGGGATATTTTGGGCCAGAAGAAGGACAGGGCATGGGCGGGCGCGTCTATCCGGACTGGAATGCGACGGCGCCTTTGCGGCCGGAGGCGCGCGCTGCGATGATCGCGGCGATGGATGTGGTGGGCAACCCGTCGAGCGTGCATGCCGAGGGGCGCGCGGCGCGGGCGCTGGTCGAGAAGGCGCGTGCGCAGGTCGCTTCGGCCCTGGGGGCGGAGGGGGCGGAGACCGTCTTTACCTCGGGCGCGAGCGAGGCCGCCGCGCTGGCCTGTGCCGGGCGGGGGCTTGTTGCGGGCGATATCGAGCATGATTCGGTCGCTTCCTGGGTCGATCCCTGCCTGCCGGTGGACCGCAACGGACAGGTGAGCGTGGCCGATCCCGCGCGCATGGCGCTGCAACTGGCAAATTCCGAGACCGGCGTGATCCAGGACCTGCCGCCGGGCATCGCGGTCTGCGACATGACGCAAGCCTTCGGCAAGCTGCCGGTCGCCTTCAACTGCCTGGGCTGCGACATGGCGCTGGTTTCGGCCCACAAGATCGGGGGGCCCAAGGGGGTCGGCGCGCTGATCCTGAGGCGTGGAATCGAGCTGGAGGCGCGACTCCGCGGGGGCGGGCAGGAGAAGGGACGGCGCGCGGGAACCGAGAATGTGGTGGGCATCGCCGGCTTCGGCGCGGCTGCGGAAGCGGCGCAGGCGGATATTTCTGCTGGAAAATGGGCAGAAATCGAACATCTTAGAAATATTCTAGAAAAGATCGTTGCGTCCGGCACAAATGGGACTATTTTTGTCGGAAAAGCTGCGGCAAGGCTGCCGAACACGTCCTGCCTTGCCACTCCGGGGTGGAAGGGCGAGACGCAGGTGATGCGGATGGACCTTGCCGGGTTCGCGATTTCGGCGGGGTCGGCCTGTTCCTCGGGCAAGCTGCGCGCCAGTCGCGTGCTGCGGGCGATGGGTCTGGGCGAGGCGG
This sequence comes from Rhodovulum sp., assembly GCF_011048875.1. Lineage (NCBI taxonomy): Bacteria > Pseudomonadati > Pseudomonadota > Alphaproteobacteria > Rhodobacterales > Paracoccaceae > Rhodovulum > Rhodovulum sp. The sequence continues at coordinate 4,162 of NZ_DSDD01000284.1, read as the reverse complement.
TCGCGGCCTCGGCGGTGCGGGTCTCGCTGGGGCCGGGGGTGCGGGAAGAGGATGTGACGCGCTTTGCCGAGGCCTGGCTTGCGGCGGCGGCGAAATTCAGGGCCCGGGCGGGCTGAAACAGGGACGAGCGGGACCCGCACGGGTCCGGCAGGAAAAGGCGGAAGGATCAGATGGCTGCTTTGGACAATTCCGATCACAAGGGGACGGCCGATATCCGCGAGGGGGTCGACCGCGAGACCATCGAGACAGTCCAGTCGATGGCGGGCAAGTACAAGCATGGTTGGGAAACCGAGATCGAGATGGAATACGCCCCGATGGGCCTCAACGAGGACATCGTGCGGCTGATCTCGGCCAAGAAGGAAGAGCCCGAATGGATGACCGATTGGCGGCTGGCCGCGTTCCGGCGCTGGCAGCAACTGGAGGAACCCGACTGGGCGATGGTCGACTATCCCGAGATCGACTTCCAGACACAGTATTACTACGCCCGGCCCAAGAGCATGGCGGAAAAGCCCAAGTCGCTGGACGAGGTCGATCCCAAGCTGCTGGAGACCTACAAGAAGCTGGGCATCCCGCTGAAGGAGCAGATGATCCTGGCCGGTGTCGAGGGCGCCGAGGACGCGCCCGCCGAAGGCCGCAAGGTCGCGGTCGATGCGGTGTTCGATTCGGTCAGCGTGGGCACCACATTCCAGAAGGAACTGGAGAAGGCGGGCGTCATCTTCTGTTCGATCTCCGAGGCGATCCGGAACCACCCGGATCTGGTGAAGAAATACCTCGGGAGCGTCGTGCCGCAATCGGACAATTTCTATGCCACGCTGAACTCGGCCGTGTTCTCGGATGGCTCCTTCGTCTATGTGCCGCCGGGTGTGCGCTGTCCGATGGAACTCAGCACCTATTTCCGGATCAACGCCGAGAATACCGGCCAGTTCGAGCGCACGCTGATCATCGCCGACAAGGGCGCCTATGTGTCCTATCTGGAGGGCTGCACCGCACCCCAGCGTGACATCGCGCAACTGCACGCGGCGGTGGTCGAGATCGTGGTGCTGGACGATGCCGAGGTGAAATATTCCACTGTCCAGAACTGGTATCCGGGCGACGAGAACGGCAAGGGCGGCATCTACAACTTCGTCACCAAGCGCGCCGATTGCCGGGGCGCGCGGTCCAAGGTGATGTGGACGCAGGTGGAAACCGGCTCGGCGGTGACGTGGAAATACCCCTCCTGCATCCTGCGCGGCGATGACAGCCAGGGCGAGTTCTACTCGATCGCCATCACCAACAACTGGCAGCAGGCCGATACCGGCACCAAGATGGTGCATCTGGGCAAGAACACGCGGTCCCGGATCGTGTCCAAGGGGATTTCCGCGGGCCACGCGCAGAACACCTATCGCGGGCTCGTCTCGATGCACCCCAAGGCCAGGAACAGCCGCAACTATACCCAGTGCGACAGTCTGCTGATCGGCAGCACCTGCGGGGCGCATACCGTGCCCTATATCGAGGTGCGCAACAACTCGTCCCGGGTCGAACATGAGGCGACGACATCCAAGGTGGATGACGACCAGCTGTTCTATTGCCGTAGCCGCGGGATGGACGAGGAAGAGGCCGTCGCACTGGTCGTCAACGGCTTCTGCAAGGAGGTGTTGCAGGCCCTGCCGATGGAATTCGCGATGGAGGCGCAGCAACTGGTGGCAATCTCGTTGGAGGGAAGCGTCGGCTGATGGGCTCGCCGTGGTTTGTGCCAAAGACGCATGGCTATGGGGCCTTCCCGGCAAACTGGAAGGGATGGGCGGCGGTGGCTGTCTTTTCGCTGCTGCTGGGGCTTGTGGCGATTGCGGTTTTCGGCTCCTTGGGGCGGTCGGGTGTGGCGCTGTTCTGGCCGGTGGCGCTGTATTTGCTGCTGACCGCCGGTCTGACGCTCGGGTTTGTCGTGATCGTCCGGCGCAAGACGAGCGGTAACTGGCGCTGGCGCCGGGGTGCTGATGACTGAGGAAGACACGATGATCGTGACCACCACCCCTTCGGTCGAGGGCAAGACCATCACCGCCTATCACGGCATCGCCGTGGGCGAGGCGATCCTGGGCGCCAACGTGTTCCGGGACATCTTTGCCGGGATCACCGACATCATCGGCGGCCGGTCGGGCGCCTATGAGCAACCGCTGGGCGAGGCGCGCGAGACGGCGCTGCGCGAGCTGCAGGGTCGGGCGCGGGCGATGGGCGCGAATGCCGTGGTCGGCGTCGATCTCGATTACGAGGTTATCAACAACATGCTGATGGTGTCCGCCGCGGGCACCGCCGTTACCATTGCCTAGGGGAAGAAACATGCTGGAAATCAAGAATCTGCGGGCCTCTCTTGAGGAAGAGGACAAGGAAATCCTCAAGGGCCTGACACTGACCGTAGAGGCGGGCAAGGTGCACGCGATCATGGGGCCGAACGGGTCGGGCAAGTCGACGCTCAGCTATGTGCTGGCGGGTCGGAGCGGCTATGAGGTGACCGAGGGCAGCGCGACGCTTCTGGGCCAGGACATCCTGGCGATGGAGCCCGAGGAACGCGCGGCGGCCGGGCTGTTCCTGGCCTTCCAGTATCCGGTCGAGATCCCCGGCGTCGGCAACATGACCTTCCTGCGCACGGCGGTGAATGCCCAGCGCAAGGCCCGCGGCGAGGAGGAGATGGACGCCGCGACCTTCCTGAAGGTGGTGCGCGCCCGCGCCAAGGACCTGAACATCGACGCCGAGATGCTGAAACGGCCCGTGAACATGGGCTTTTCGGGCGGCGAGAAGAAGCGCAACGAGATCCTGCAGATGGCGATGCTGGAGCCGCGCGTCTGCATCCTCGACGAGACCGATTCGGGGCTGGACGTGGACGCGATGAAGCTGGTGGCCGATGGCGTGAACGCGATGCGCAGCCCCGATCGCGGCTTCCTCGTCATCACGCATTACCAGCGTCTGCTGGATCATATCGTGCCGGACGTGGTCCATATCATGGTGGATGGCCGGATCATCAAGACGGGCGGGCCGGAACTGGCGCTTGAGGTCGAGAAGAACGGCTATGCCGACCTGATCGGGGAGGCGGCGTGATGGCTTTGCCGCAGGCGAAACTGACCGCGACCGAAGTGCGGCTGGCCGGGCTGAGCCTGCCTTCCGCGCCGGGTTGGACGCGGCTCGCGCGCGAGGGGGCGCTGGCGCGGGTGCAGGCGATGGGCATGCCGGGGCGGCGCGACGAATACTGGCGCTTCACCGATCCGGCGGATTTCGTGTCCGCCGAGCCGGTGCCCGCGACGCATCACGCGCGCCAGAAGGTCCCGGTCTTCGACGGCATGGATCGAGTGAGGCTGGTCTTCGTCGACGGGGTTTTCGATGCGGCGGCCTCGGATGATCCGGCGCTGGCGGGGGTCGAGATCACCCGTCTGGCCGAGGCGCAGGGTCAGGATATTCACTGGGCCGCCGATCTTTACGGCACGCTGGAGGCGCGCGGACAGGAGCCGGTGGACCGGCCGCTGGCCGCGCTGAACACCGCCTTTGCCACCGATGGCTTTCTGATCCGTGCGACGGGCCGCGCCGAGAAGCCGGTGAACCTGATCTATCGGCACGAGTCGGATACCTCTGACGCGATTCTTCACCATGTCATCAAGATCGAGCCGGGCGCCGATCTGACCGTTCTGGAGAACGGCCCGGCCGCGGCGCGGTTCAACAAGGTGATGGAGGTCGAGATCGCCGATGGCGGCGCCTTCCACCATGTCCGGCTGCAGGGGCGCGATCATGGCCGGCGCGCGGCAACCCATATCTTCACCCGGCTGGGGCGCGAAGCGACGTTCAAGTCCTTCACCATGACCGCGAATGGGGCGCTGACGCGCAATGAATGCATGATCGAACTGGCGGGCGATGACGGCGTGGCCCATGTAGCGGGCGCCTGCGTGGGCGACGGCGCGGATTTTCACCATGACGACACGGTCTTCGTCACCCATGACGCCGAGCGCTGCGAAAGCCGCCAGGTCTTCAAGAAGGTGCTGAAGAACGGCGCCACCGGTGTCTTCCAAGGCAAGATCCTTGTGCAGCCCGGCGCGCAGAAGACCGACGGCTACCAGCTCTCGCAATCGCTGCTGCTGGACGGGGACAGCCAGTTCCTGGTCAAGCCGGAACTGGAAATCCATGCCGACGACGTCGCCTGTTC